>JAGQWW010000170.1 GCA_020436955.1 Saprospiraceae bacterium
GCCCCAATGACATCGGATGGTTTGTATGTGCTATGAAAGAAAGTATAGCGGTATCGTCAGTAGAAGATGATCTAAAGGGGCTTTTAAGGGACCGCCATCAAATTGCACCCGATGATGAACAAGGAGTAAGATCGTTTAATCTTGAAAAGGAATTCAATGAGTTCCAGGGCTTATTTTCCGGTATCCGCTGGTTGGTATGGTTTGTTGGTATAGGTAGTCTCGTTGCCGGAGTAATCGGTGTTGGCAACATCATGCTGATAGTGGTAAAAGAACGGACAAAGGAAATCGGGCTGCGCAAAGCTTTGGGTGCCACACCTGCCGATGTAATCAAAATGATTTTATTGGAATCTGTATTCATCACTACCCTGGCCGGATACCTGGGGCTTGTCTTCAGTACCAGCATTATTTTCCTAATGGAATTGGCAGTCGGTGAAGGCAATGAGTTTTTTGCCAGTCCTGAAGTCGATTTGACAGTAGGGGTAGGTGCTATTATTATTTTAGTAATATCCGGTGCGCTCACCGGTCTTATACCGGCTTTACAAGCTGCAAGTATTCAACCTGTTATTGCATTAAGAGACGAATAAAACAAAAGAACACCCGCGTTATGAAGAAAAAAGGATGTTTATATGGAGCCATTGGCCTATTGGTTATTTTAAGTGCCTTCCTTGTTTGGTACTTTGTTAACCAATCCTCAGGTGAAGAGAAGTCCATGGAATTTGAGAAACCGGAGATTACTGACATTGTAAAAAAAGCAGTAGCAACCGGAGCGGTACGCCCCAGAAAAGAAGTACAAATCAAGCCTCAGGTTTCCGGAGTTATTGAAGAGTTATATGTAGAAGCCGGATCTGTAGTACAGAAAGGGCAAAAAATAGCCAAAATCAAGCTGGTTCCAAGCGAAACTTCCATCAATAATGCCCAATCCAGTGTAGAATTGGCAAGAATCCGTTTGCAGGAAGCAAAGCGGGAATTGAACCGCCAGGAGTCTGTTTACACCAATAAACTTGACGTAGAAAGTGCTCGCTCAGCCTATGAAAATGCCAAGCAGGAAGAAAAACGCGCGAAGCAATTATTTGATGAAGGAGTTATCTCAGAGCAGGATTATCAGCGCAATCAAATGACGCTTGAACAAAGGCAAACGGAATATGAGAATGCAAAGCTTATTTCAAATAACGCCTTAAAGGCAGCTAACACTGAAGTAGAAATTCGTGCCCAGGAACTGAATGCAGCAATCAACAACTTACAATTATTACGGGAAGGTGCTGCTCAAAACAGCAAGCAGGTTGCCAACATCGTGACTTCAACAGTTGCTGGTATGGTACTGGATATTCCCGTTGAAGAAGGTAGCTCAGTCATTGAAAGGAATAATTTCAATGAAGGTACTACCATAGCCTCGGTTGCTGACATGAATAGTCTTATATTTGAAGGAATGGTTGACGAGTCGGATGTTGGAAAAATAAAGGAAGGAATGCCTTTGGAACTGACGGTGGGTGCTATTCAAAATAAAAAATTCGATGCAACACTGGAGTATATTTCTCCCAAAGGAGTCGAAGAAGAAGGAAGCGTGAAATTCGAAATCCGTGCAGCCATCAAACCGGATGAAGAATACTTTTTAAGAGCCGGATATTCAGCCAGCGGGGATATAATTTTGGATAAAAAAACTGGTGTGGTTGGTATTAAAGAAAGGGATGTAATATTTGAGAAGGACAGCACCTACGTTGAATTAAAAACTGGCGAAGAATCCGTTGAAAAGATACCCGTTGAGATTGGTTTGTCTGATGGAATTCTGGTGGAAGTGCTATCGGGATTGGATACTACCAAACAGGTGAAAATTCAACAGAAACTGTAAAAATATGTACGAAAAGGTTCTATTGTGGTCATTTATCATCTTCCTCGCTGCCGCATGTCAGTTTGAACGGCAATTTGAGGAGGTGCATGATATGGCTGAATATGAGTCTTTTCAACAACTTTCCAAAACGCATCAACTCAATCTCCTGAGATTAGGGGAAGCTGGTCAATCGCTTGATTTGTGCCTTAGGTTAACGGATGGGAAAACAGGGCAACCTCTGAAAAGAAAAGGTGTGGTGGTTTATCAGGCTAATGCTAAGGGAGATTACCTTTGGGAAATACCCGGTGATAAAAGTACCGCCAAATTACGTGGCCAACTATTAACAGATGAGGAGGGTAGGATATTTTTGAAGACCTTACTACCTGGTGACTTTGGCTCTACTTTTAATAACAGAACCATCCATTTGAAAGTAGAAGGAACAAATCCTGACCAACTCAATTTATATTTCCGGCAGTACGCCAATGCGGACCTTCAAAAGGAAATTCAAAAGGCACCGGACAAATTCTTGATTAACCTGGAACAAGACGCCAGATCAAATTTAATTGGGGTACAAAATCTGGTAATTGGTAAGGGTACACAAAAAAATATCGCAACTACCACTTTACCTTCATGTGAATGGTGTGGTTGTAATGAAGCTCCAGAAGACATAGGTTACACCACCACTATAGCTCCCTTCGGAGAACCCGGCACACCCCTCGAATTATCCGGCACGGTTTATTTGGAAGATGGAATAACACCTGCCAGCGATGTTATCATTTATGCATATCACACCAATGCAAAAGGCTTGTATGCCAAAAAGGGAGATGAAACCGGCAATGGTCTACGACATGGATATTTAAGAGGATGGGTAAAGACGAATGAGCAGGGGCAATATAAATTTCGAACCATTAAACCAGCTCCCTACCCTACCCGGGAAGAGCCCGCCCACATTCACATGACCTTAAAAGCGCCGGGTTATCCTGAATATTGGATACAAAGCACTTTGTTTAAAGGTGACCCACTTATAAGTCCAGAGGATTACGATATTTTGGAAACCAATCCCCACATAATTGAATTTACCAAAGGGGAAGATGGTATTTTACGTGGTAAACGAGATATCATTATAAGTCAACCAAAATCATGACCTAACTTTCTTAGCGATAAAACCAAATTCATGCGCGTTACCTTTCTTTTATCCATTTTTTTCCTAAGCCTATCCCCTTCCACCTCTGCGCAACAAAATATATTTTTTAATCCTGGTGGTCAACGCCTTTCCTTTGGAAAGGATAAAGCCAAAACAGCAGCTCTGGAGACTGGAGATATCGATGGCGATGGAGATATTGATGTCGTAATTGCCAACGGCAGGCATTGGCCCGATCAAAACGAAATATTCCTTAACTCGGGCGATGGAAGTTTCACGGTGTCCTACCAGATAGGAAAGTTTAAATCAACCACTTATGCTAACCTCCTGGGCGACCTGGATGGCGATGGTGACCTTGATATCGTCGAAGGGAATGATGATGCCCCCAACCGTATTTATTTAAATGACGGCCAGGGCAATTTTACAGCATCCGGAACTTTTGGCCAGGCCTACGCTCCGACAAGAAATTTACACCTGTGTGATATCGATAATGATGGCGACCTGGATGTCCTAATAACCAATCGCGGCTCAAAAAATGAGATTTGCCTCAATGATGGGAATGGGAATTTTCCAAGGAGTGTTTTCTTTGGAAAAGAAGACGATTCAACAATTGACGTAAAAACTTTTGATATAGATAATGATGGTGACCTCGATTTGGTATTGGCAAACCGAGATGCCCAGGAAAACTACATCTATTACAATAATAACCTGGACTTCTCTATCGGAAAGCCTGTAAGTAGAGATACGCTTGATTCGCGCGCAGTAGCCCTGGCAGATTTTAACAAGGATGGTTTTCCTGACCTCCTCATAGGAAATATCGGAGCTCCGAATCAGATCTGTTTTAACGACAAAAGGGGTGGATTTGAAAATTGCACGGCAATCGATACCATTGCGGATTTCACGTTTTCCTTAGACATTGGTGATATCAACCAAGACGGCCTGTTGGATATTGTCGTCGGCAATTCGGGGCAGCAAAATTATTACTACCTGGCTAGAAAGGATAATTCAGGATTTGATCGATTTGCTATCAATGACAATGAATTTGATACGTACCGAATCCTACTGCAAGATTTAAACGGAGATAAATTTCCTGAAATATTGGAAGCCAACTCGGACGAGTTCAACCTTTATTTCATTAATGTCATTCCTTATAGAAGGAAATAACCCCGAAGGTTTGGCTATCTATTAGCATTCAAAGATGGCATAAGCTTTGCTTTTTTACGTCGCGTAAATAAATAGAATTCATTGTTTCTAACCTCCCAAGTTACACTATTCAAATATTTTAGGTTAAACAAAGTAGGTAATGAAACAAGTACTAATACATATAGTATTGTTGGTTTTTCCAACAATATTATATGGACAATGTCAAACCATGGTAAATTCTACCGATGGTTATAATGTCGATATTACATTAACGCCCGTTAGTCTTTCAGTTCCTTCCGAATGTCCATTTGGTTATAATTTTAATGTCGTTATAGATTACGATATTTCTTTTAGTGGAAACAACATTCCTGCAAATCTATATACATTACAAGGTACGCTAGACTGTAACGGTAGCAATGGTAATTATTTTCCTCTTCCAAACAATGGAGGAATAGGCTCAACTCTTTCTGCAACAGCATCAACAACAGATACTGATTGTGGCACTGCTACCCCGGGTTCCAGAGGGTGTAATAATTTTAATATAACGATTGGAGGGCCCGGTATCCCAAATCAAATAATTCAATGTGGACTTGCTTTACCAGTTGAATTTGGCGTTTTTTCAATAAGTCTTAAAAATGAAATTCCAACCTTGGAATGGACCACTTATTCTGAAATTAGGAACGATCATTTTGAAATTTTACATTCTCCAACTGGAAATGTCTGGAAAACCATTGGGTCTATTCCGGGTGCCGGAAATTCTACCCAAACTACGTATTATGAATTTGAGGATCACAATGCAAAACCCGGCTATAATTATTACAGATTAAAACAGGTTGACAGTGATGGAACTTACATACTGACTGATATTCGGGTAATAAACCTAATGGAAAAAAGCAATCCCAAAATATACCCTAACCCATTTTCAGATATCATTCATCTTGAAAATTTAGAAATTAATGGAGAGTTCAAAATTCTTGATGTATTAGGCAAGGATGTAACTTCTCAAATTGAGGTTATTTCAACTCAAATTCATTCCAAAAAATTAAATTTATCAAGACTCCATAACGGTATCTACACAATTGTTTTCTCCGGGAATTCCATTAAATTGGTGAAAACATAAAATTTGTAGCCTTGGATATAGTACTACTATCGGGAAGTGCCCGAAAAGATGGAGATTCACAACTTATTTTGGATTATTTCTCAAAGCATAATCGCTGGAGGTTGATAGATTTGAATGACTATTCCTTTTCTTATTATGACTATGAGCATGCAAACCGAGGCGATGAGTTTTTACCATTAGTGAAGGATATCATTCAACATCAAAAGACCATAGTTTTCCTTACCCCGGTATATTGGTATGCAATGAGTGGATTGATGAAGGTTTTTTTGGACAGGATGACGGACCTTATTACCATTGAAAAAGACTGGGGTAGGAAATTAAGAGGTATGGGACTAGGTGTTATCACTACTTCAAACGGGAATAACTTAGGGGAAGACTTTTGGCTCCCATTTTCAAAAACAGCCGAATACCTGGGCATGCCTTATCTGGAAAATATGCATACCTTAAACGGTCAAGGTGATTTGGAAAAATTTCGTCTGGCAATTGAATCAAAAACTGATAAAATATAGAGGGGATGCAGCACCAACTTGAAGAACTTTCCTTAGCAGAAAAACAATTGATCAGCACCTTAAACTGGTTCAGAAGTCATTATGCCTTATATCAGGGCCTGGATCAAGATCGACCTGCCACACTTTCAGCAGTAGAGCAATTTGGTCGGGATTGGATAGGGAGATTTAAAGAAAACTGGGGCCCGGCTTTCGTTACGCTTTCGGAAAAAGAAATCATAAGTTTTGAGGGTGGCTCCTATCAGTTTACGCCCTATGGTAGCCAGGTTAAAGAAGATTTGGAAATGGTATTTCCTTTTTATCAAATGGAATATGACAACTTTTTTGACCAGGCAGAAAATTCGAATTCCCACCAAAAGTTTTGTGAAAGAGTGTACGGCTTAAACCTAACTCAACATGGCC
>JAGQWW010000171.1 GCA_020436955.1 Saprospiraceae bacterium
TGTTCGACTTGTGTATCGCGAAAACCGAATACCCAAAACCCCACCTTTGTTCTTCGATGTTATTTTTGGCTTGACCCAAAAGTAACCAAAATGTCAAGGCTGTATCCCTTTTTCCACCCGCTCCTGCCAATTGGGCTAAAAGGGATAAGGCCGGGATTGAAATCAAAATGATTATTTTTTAACAAATGGGATTGTGCGAAATTTGCCTAATCCCGAATCACGAGATCTATTCTGAAAAAAACGCATCTACATATTGTATCAATTCCTCCCCATGTAGATTCCGTGCGATCAGTTTTCCATTTTCATCCAGGAGGTAGCTGGAAGGGATGTATACAAATCTGAGTGATTCCCTTATTGGTGATTCGTCGCCCATGAAGTCGCAGCCATGTAGCCAGAAAGCCTGGTCCTTTTCGATGGCTTTGCGCCAGACTTCTTCGTCTGCATCAATGGAGATACCGGCTATTTCAAATCCTTTGTCTTTGTATTTTTCATACAATGGCACCAGGGTATTGCGGGTCTCTTTCCTACAGGGCGCACACCAGGATGCCCAGAAGTCTACCAGTATAAGTTTGCCTTTTAAATCGACCAACCTGAGTGAATCTCCTTTGTACGATGGTAAGGTAAAAGACGGCATTGATTCGCCTTTTAGAAGCGGAAGTTTATCTGCTTGAAAATAAGTAGCCAATTGGTCATTCCAGGGATGATTTGGAGCCAACTTTTTGATTTTGTCTTTTATACCGATAAAAAATTCCGGGTTATCCATGAATTCGTTATCCGGTTCTCTCATCCGCAAGCCGGTAAATAAAGGTAAAACCTGGGAACAGGTGTCAAGAAATGCATCAATTGCCTGATGATACGTTTCTTCTATGGCTTCATTGCCGTGAATGTTGAAAGAAAAACTGTTTTTGTCTTCAGCGTTTTCATATTCATCTTTAATGAAATCTGCCAGGGGCTGTCTTAGGTTATGAAGTTGCTGCAAGGAAGCAGTGGTAGGATCTGCCTGTAAAAAACGGTTGCTGAAAGAAAGGCTTTCTGCCTGGCTTTGAAGTTCAATGACATTGCCAGGGAAGAGGTGGAGCGCTATGTAATTGTCTTCCCACGGGAACGAGGTGAGATAATTGTCAAACTTTTGATTTGTCTTTTGAATCAATAAAAAATAAAGCTGGCTTTCATTCTCCGGGGCTATTTCCAACTGGAATTGACCTTTCTCATCAAGGGGAATAGTTTGTACGACTTTCATTTCATAGTCCGCTAATATTTTGCTGTAGTATTCCGGTTTTACAAGGTATACTTCTTTCTTCCAGGCGTCATTAGGTGTGATTACACCTTTTACCATGGCAGTCCCTTTTGATTGTGTATTTCCGGTAGTACAGCCGATAGTGAAAATTAGAAGCAAAAGGTAAAAAGCCAATGTGCCTTTCAACTGACTTGAATTATGGTACAGCATATGGATGATTTTGCGGGCAAATTTGCTGGTATTTAGCATTCAATGGGGTGATAAGTGTCACGAAAGTGCTCCTTTTTTATTCAATTTTTATTCAAACGACACATTTTTAAATGTTTGAATTTTCCTAAAAAAATATTTTAATCTCATTCCTTCGCTTAATTTTATTTTGAGTTTTTGGAAATAACCAAGCTTTATTTAATTTGCGTGATTATTACAATAACTATTTCAAAAAAGAAAAATAATGCCGCTATTCAATGAAAATAGCCCGATGGAATACGATGCAATCGTAGTAGGTACCGGGATTAGTGGAGGATGGGCCGCCAAAGAGTTGGCAGAGAAAGGTTTGAAGACCCTGGTATTGGAAAGAGGTCGGAACGTCAATCACGTGGTTGATTACAAAACCATGAATGACGATCCATGGGATTTGCCTAACAATGACCGTCCAACACAGGAAATGTTGAAGGACTATCCCATGCAAAATCGTACGGGATACACGGTAAGGCCATCTCATGTGCATTGGTTTGTAAAAGATACCGAGCATCCGTATTATGAGAAGCCTGATACGAGATTTGATTGGATACGCGGTTACCATGTAGGTGGACGTTCACTGGTTTGGGGTCGTCAAAGTTATCGTCTGGCAGACCTCGATTTTGAAGCCAACGCAAAGCAGGGTATAGCGGTAGATTGGCCTATTCGATATAAAGATTTGGCTCCCTGGTATTCACATGTAGAGAAATTTGCCGGGATTAGTGGTCAAAAAGAAGGCATAAAACACCTTCCGGATGGTGAATTTTTACCTCCGATGGAACTCAATTGTGTAGAGGAAGAGTTGAAAAAAAGCATTAATTCATCTTTCCCGGAACGCCATCTTACGATTGGTCGTACTGCACATATCACAGGGGACTCACCATTCCAAAACAGAGGGACCTGCCAATCAAGAAACCGATGTATGAGGGGTTGTCCATATGGTGCTTATTTCAGTAGTAATGCCTCCACTTTGCCGGCGGCTGAAGCAAGCGGAAATATGACTTTGCGTCCTGATTCTATCGTGACGGAAGTGATTTATGATGCAGAAAAAGGAAAAGCAAGTGGTGTGCGTGTAATGGATAGCAACACAAAAGAAGTATATGACTTCAAAGCAAGAATTATCTTTTTGAATGCTTCTGCCATTGCAACAACTGCCATTTTGATGAATAGTAAATCAGATCGATTCCCTAATGGTATGGGTAATGATTCAGGTGAGTTGGGGCACAATATTATGGACCATCACTTTAGAGTAGGTGCCAGCGGAGACTGGGATGGATTTGAAGACAAATACTACAAAGGCCGCAGGCCAAACGGATTTTATATTCCACGTTTCCGTAATCTGGATGAAAAAACCAAAATGCCTGATTTTGTCAGAGGCTATGGATTCCAGGGTAGTGCCAGTAGAGAAGACTGGTCAGCAGGCGTTGCCGAATTGGGAATAGGTGGCGGATTTAAGGATAGTTTGATGAAGCCTGGTGGATGGAGAGCAGGGATGACTGCTTTTGGTGAAATTCTTCCTTACCATGACAACGCCATGGAATTGAACTATGACAAACTGGATGCTTGGGGCCAGCCAACGATTACTTTTTCTACCACCATTCGTGAAAACGAATTGAATATGAGAAAGGATATGGCTGTAACGGCAGGAGAGATGTTGGAAGCAGCCGGGTTTAAAAATATTTCTACCTGGGATGATGGATACGGCGTTGGGTTAGGAATCCATGAAATGGGTACTGCGCGTATGGGTAAGGACCCGAAAACTTCTGTATTGAATAAATGGAACCAGATTCATGCTGTACCAAATGTATTTGTAACGGATGGTGCCTGTATGACTTCTGCAGCTTGCCAAAACCCTTCATTGACCTATATGGCATTGACGGCTAGAGCAGCAAATTATGCTGTAGATGAGTTGAAAAAAATGAACCTGTAAACCACCATTCAAACAATCTTTTTAAAAAGAGAAAAAATGAAAAGAAGGACTGCATTAAAGACAATAGGATTGGGAATGGGGGCCACAGTTTCGCTTGGAACTTTCCTGTCTACCATACAATCATGTGTCTCGGAAAAGGAATCATCAGCTGATGGATGGAAAGCGGATTATTTTACCGATCCCAACCAACAAAAGTTGATTGTAGAAATGTCAGATATCATCTTACCTGCCACAGATACACCAGGTGCAAAAGATGTTGAAGTGATAAAATATATAGATGCTACTGTAGCTCGTATATACGATCCAAAAACAGTTGAGCGCTTTGGGAAAGGCATGGATGCATGTGTCAAAGCACTGGAAGCTGATCAAGGTGGCAAATATTCAGATCTTAGCAGGGAACAGCTAACAGCCTTCCTTGAGAAGCAAATGGGAGCAAGTGTGGACCCAGCAACCCATAAAACAAGAAGAGCTTTAATTGCTGAAAAAGAAGCACCATCAGGTCAATCAGATGAGTATTATTTGTATAGCTTTTTGGACAGTCTGAAAAGCCTTACAATTGCCGGTTTCTTTGGTTCAGAAGTAATTGGTGAACAGCACCTCACGTATGACCCGATTCCTGGTCCATACCAGGGATGTATTGATCAAAATGGAATGAATACTTATTCTTTGTCGTGATAAGAAGAGACTTTTTAAAAAATACAACACTTGCGGGTGCTGCACTTGGACTGAGCAGCACCCTCGTTGCAAGTGACCCAACCATCGCAGCTTCCCCTTTAAAAGGAAATATCAATCATTCCGTAGCGCGCTGGTGTTATGGCTATCTTAGTTTGGACGACCTTTGTAAAGAGGTTAAAAGAATTGGTTTTTCAGCCATTGATTTGTTAGGTCCAAAAGAGTGGGAGATATTGAAATCACATGGGGTGGATTCTTCCATGTGTAACGGTGCTGAAATAAATCTAACCGATGGGTGGAATGATAAAAACTATCATGACCAACTCATCAAAAACTATTCAGAGGTAATTCCTCTGGTAGGAAAAGCTGGGTACAAAAATCTGATTTGTTTTTCAGGTAACCGCAGACATCTAACCAATGAAGAAGGCCTTGCCAATTGTGTCACAGGATTGAAAAAAGTGCTGGGCCTTGCTGAAAAGCATGGGGTAGTGCTGCAAATGGAACTTTTCAATTCCAAAGTAGATCATCCTGATTATATGTGTGACAATACCAATTGGGGAGTTGCGCTTTGTGAAGCCTTAGGGACAGAAAACTTTAAGCTGTTGTACGATATCTATCACATGCAGATCAATGAAGGAGATATCATTCGTACCATCCGGGATAATCATCAATATTTTGGGCATTACCATACTGCCGGAGTGCCGGGTCGTCATGAAATAAATGATACCCAGGAATTGTATTATCCAGCTATCATGAAGGCAATTGTAGATACAGGGTTTACAGGCTATACTGCGCAGGAGTTTATCCCAACTGCTGAAAACAAAATAGCCTCCCTGGAGGAGGCTATTCGTATTTGTGATGTCTAATTTTATCTGACTTTATAACGCTCTTACCCAGATATTTCTAAATCTAACCGGGTTGTCGTGGTCCTGTAGTCGTATTGGCATTTTTTGCGGATGCATAAAATAGTAGGTCTTTCCAATATATGCAGTCGGGCCATCCAATTTGACATGGTTTTGTACCAACACACCATTGTGAAAAACCGTGATATATGCGGGGCTATCAAGGCTACCATCTTTATTGAATCGAGGTGCCGTGAAAATCACATCATACATTTGCCATTCACCCGGTGGTCTTGAAGCGTTTACCAAAGGAATTTTTTGCTTATAAATTGCACCTGCCTGGCCATTAGCATAGGTCTTGCTTTTGTAATTATTCAAAATTTGAAGTTCATACAGTCCCATGATAAACAATCCGCTATTGGAATAATTCTGTCCGGTTTTTGTCTCACTTTGAGGGCAGAGCCACTCAATATGTAGTTGCATATCTCCAAACTTACGCTTGGTTTCTATAGCGCCGGTGCCCGGAACAACAGTAAAAGAGCCATCTTCTACCAACCAGTCAGCAGATCCATGCTCAAAATTTGGGTCCATAGCCGCAAAATCCTGTTCAATCTCTTTCAATGTTCCCTTTTCACTTTTGAATTGTGGTTTTTGCCACTCAGAAAGGTCCCTTCCATCAAACAGGACAATAGCATCTGAGGGAGGTGCATAGATGAACCCTGGTGTTACTTTTTGGGGTTGTGGTTCCCAAACTTCTGTGTCTTCCGGCTTTGGTTCCTGTGCAAAGGCAATATTGAAAGTGCCAATTGCCAATAAGAATAAAAATATATGCTTCATAAATGTTTTTACAATTTTAGTCTAATCCTAGAATACTGCGGTTTAGCGCATCATCGTGGCCTGTTCCGGCAAAATCATCAAAACGTTTGGTGCTGGCTTGTATGATGTGAGCATCGAGAAAAGGTGCCCCTTCCGCGGCGCCCTGCTCAGCAGATATGATACAACATTCCCACTCCAGTACAGCCCAGCCACGGTAGCCATGTTGGGTCAGTCTTGAAAATACGCCAACAAAATCGACCTGACCATCACCCAACGAACGGAATCGTCCCGGACGGTCTTTCCAATCCTGGTAACCACCATACACACCACATTTTCCCGTAGGATTATATTCCGCATCCTTTACATGGAACATGCGGATGAATTC
>JAGQWW010000172.1 GCA_020436955.1 Saprospiraceae bacterium
AAATATTGGAACAAGGAAATCATAGGGAGCTTTTAGCCAAAGAGGGTGCTTATTATAGGTTGGTGAAGGATCAGTTGGAGATTTGATGGGAGATGGGGGGATGGGAGATGGGGGAATGGGGATAGGGGATGAATTTTCGAATTACGGTTTACGAATTACGTATGGCCAAAAGCTAAAAGCCAAAGGCTAAAGGCTAAAGACTAGAGACTATTTTCCTACCTTTGAACGGAACTTATAAATCAGCAAAATGCAAATACTTACCCAGCATCAGATTGAACAAAAAATCAAGCGTCTGGCCATCCAGATTTTGGAACAGAATTATAAGGAAAAGGAAATCATCCTGGCTGGAATCAATAATAACGGGATGGTGTTTGCGAAACTGTTGGTGGATCAATTGCAGCAATTGACGGAAATAACCATATCCCTTACACAAATACGCATCAATCCGGCCAATCCGCTGGCAGATGAAATCACCATTGGCATTGAGCCTGCTAAATTGAAAAATAAAGTAGTCATCGTGGTAGATGATGTAGCCAATACCGGGCGTACTTTATTTTTTGCTACTAAACCGCTATTTTCTACCATTTGCAAAAAGATTGAAATGGCTGTTTTGGTGGAAAGGCACCACAAGTCTTATCCGGTGATGGTTGAATATGTCGGCATATCGCTCAACACGACACTTAAAGAAGATATCAATGTGCAGATTGGTGAGTCAGGTGATTGGGGTGTTTTCCTGGATTAGCATTGTAGCACTTTCATAAAAAGAAAAAGGATTTGCCTGTTTTTAAACAAGCAAATCCTTTTTTATTATGTCGAAAGAAAGGTTTATTACAACTTCACAAACTGTCTTACCCATTGACGGTCACCATTGGTAACACGCACGAAATACATTCCCGCAGGCAAGTCAATTACCATCAATTGTTCTTGCTGGCTTTCACCCACTACTCTAATCTGTTTCAACATAACTTGCTGACCTCTGGTATCCGTGATTTGTACATCAAAAGTTTGATTTTCAAATCCTTCCAGGTCAAGGTTGATGAAATCTGTGGTGGGATTAGGATGAACTCCTATCAACTCGAAGCTTCCTGCCTCTACTGTCGAAGAAAGGTCTTCAGGTACAGCCAAATCAAATTGGATAAAGCGGCCGAACTCAGGCTCGAAAGTTTTTGCTGCAATTTTGATTCCGTTAGGATATACATTCATCACTTTCGCAGAACCTCTACCTCTTGACTGTCCGGTCTGTTCCCAATACCAATAGTATAATCCGTCATCGCCAGAATCTTCAATCTCCAAAGTGTAGCAACCACGACCTAGACTAAATTCATCTGAGTACAATGTATTGGCATCAGCACCTTGCCTTTCCAACAAAACCTGTCCGTCCATACCTTTCAGTCTCCATTTGGTTTCAGCCGGACGAAGGTTGGTTTTAATTTCAATTGCAATCGGTCTGTCAAAGACCTGTGGACGCTCAAAATTAGACCTGGCAACATTGTTTTGCATGTATTCGTCCTGGTTGCCGTTTGGTTGTCTTACGCTTACTTCAAAGACACCCGGCTCATCGGATTCTTTCCAGAAAGAGAAAAACTCCAATGGCAATTCAACATCTTCGGTTTCGCCAAACATTAGGTTGCCCGACCAATTGTAGCTCAATTTTGGCTGGTCTTTTTCGCCATACTCAATAACTAATGTTCTTAGCGCTTCGCTACCATTGTTACGGATTCGTACGGTCGGATAATTACAGGCCGGATTGTGGCGGGCAAACTCCAGCTGATTGGTAGGACGAATTATTTCGATTACTTCAGCATCATTGGTAAAGTTGATAGGTCCATAAGAAACCAATTGGGCACTTACCAGGTAGTTGGCCTCGGTCATAGTGGCTCCGTTCAGACCATAATCAATTTCCACGTTTCCTCCGGATGACATGTCTGTGATATCATATTGATGCAATTGGGTTGGGTCTCCTGGACACCATCCTGCACGATCAAATATCCAGGTACCACCTTGTGGATAGATTGGAATATCGGAACATTCCTTAAACACATCAAAATTGAATTCTTTATTACCACCGTTGATGTTGAAGTAGTGGTTTCTAATGGTAAATTCCCCATTTTGCTGATGACCTGTAATGGAAGCACGAATCATATAGTTTTCAGCATCCTGATTGAGTTGAACATTTCTAGGCTCAAAATACCGGTCGTTCAAAATCTCGTCGAAATATCCACGACGGAAAGGCCAGATGTTTTGGATGGACTTTACATCGCGGGGAGGTGTCCCTCTTACAAACATAAATCTGATGTCCATCTCTTCCTGATTTTGACCACCTAACTCCATGGACATTCGTTTAGTCCCACGTAAAATAGGTGCATAATCGGTGACATCAATATTGAAAGTGACACCCTCAGGCCCCAAATCCAAACCATTACCATAAGGCGTTACCAGGGAAAGGATTTCAAACTTCGCAGGTGCTTTTGTAAAATATTCCAATTCTTCCAGGACGATAGTATTTTCAGGAGTAACATCCAGGAAATCATCGATGGTTCCGTCTTCATTGAATACAAAGCTACGGTCCACATCCCACACAAATTGGGTATCCAGCACTACCAATTCTGAATTAGAAACACCATAAGACACGACCATATTAGGAGTGTTTTGCAGGGAATCCAGAACATCCACATTGGTAACTTGTCTGGTGTAGGTTCCTTGATAAAAAGTAGTAGTAGGTCTGTAGGGCAAAGCAGCAAATCCGGTACGCAGCTGATCACCATAACGCTTTTTACGGCCCACAGAACCATTGATGGAGGCTGTTTGTCCCATGGTTGCCGGATCTGAAGTAACGGTGCCGGTCAACTCATTCATAGGGAAATAGGCAACAATATTTCCAATCAACGGTGATGCCGCAAGACTTTGGTGCATGATGCTTTGTACCTCATTTACATCCAAAGCTTTGTCGAAAATCATGAATTCGTCAAGGGCACCCTGGTACCCGTTTCCACCATTTATATTGGCTCCAATAATGAGGTCCTGAATATCAACAGTTTTATTATTACCACTTCCGGTATGCCACAAAACACCATTCAAATAAATATTCATGACACCTGTTGTCGCATCTTTGGTAAAGGCAAAGTGGTTCCATTGACCTTCAAAGTCTTCCGGATTGGCTTGTTTATCAATACGGTCATATCCTGACCCGTCATTTCCACAATCCCAGTAAATACGACCATTGCTCCAGGGCAAGTGTACATTTACCTGACGATTATTACCTGCATCGACTCCTTCAAAAGCACTGGTATTCACAGGAAGTACATCAGCAATACCATAGGACCAAAAAGCAATGGTCACTGCATCGTTTGCAGCGCTCATATCACCATTGTAGTGGACACTTCCGCCTCCATTAAATTCAAAATAATTATCACCTACCGGTGTAGCGATTCCCTTTCCGGCAGCAATATTTTGAGACATTACCTGGATCGGATTTAATGGAGCAGCTTCTGATACAGAGATTTCTACCAGTACATTACTGTTTCCATCCCAATCAAAATCCTGAGAAAACTTCAGATGCTTATTACCGGTAGCTGTAAAATCTGAATCCTTAAAATAAACTGTAGTAAACCCATCCAATTCAGGACTGGTGGCTTCGACAGTACCGTTTGTAGTTTCTTTCATTCTCACTTTAAAATAGCGAGCTTCCCCTCCTGCGGTGGTAATATTAAGACCCATACCAGAAATCTTTCCTGGGCTTACGCCGGCATTGGTCAATTCGGCAGCAGAAAATAAAAATAGGGTCTTCAAGGTTGGATAAGTTCCTTGCACAAGCGTAAGAGGCATTTCTTCAGCTCCTACCTGTGATTGTCTTTCACCTGAAACGTTGGTATAGGCGACATCCTGCTGTGTAAATTTGTAGTATGAATAAACCGGCTGAGTAGAATATCGAAATTCCAAACCTGCCTGATTCACAAAATCTGTAATGAAATGATCCAATGTTGTGAATCGGGTAGAATCGACAAGCGTTGAATCCATGATGAAAGTATTACAGCTGTAGTCCCACTCACGACATCCTACATTTCCGCTTCCTACTGCCAGATCATGACACCGCATATTGTACAACATGATGACTTTTTGCCAGGCATTGGCTGGTTCATCGGGAAAATCAAAATTACCCACTCTTGCAGTAGAGTCCCAGGTAAAAGTCTGGACCCAAACGGTGTCCTGACTAAAAGCAGCCAGGTTGATACACAAAAATGAAAATAGAAGTACCAGTTTTTTCATACGTAAAGATTTACTTTTTCTTGTTTTGGCTAAGATAAGGATTCTTCCACCACCCAAAATAAATTTTAAAAGCAAATCCGTTAATGTCAAATGAAGGATATTTCCCAACCAGTCTATCGTTCGAATGTTTAGGTAACATGATTTACGAAATAGAAAAATTGCGGAAAAGGCAAATCGAGGAATTGTACGCTTCCCTTGGTGGAAAATTCAGCTTTTTGGAACGATTGAAACGGGGTGGCATCGGTTCACCATTATTGTATTACAAAAGAGGATGGGAGCAGATAGACTTACTCAACAACAATAGCACTGATACCATTCGGGTAAATATTGAAGAATTAAAAGGAGGGTATTTTTTTCGATTTACAGACAGGACGAGGACTTATTTCGCTCCAGTCTTAAAAAATGAAATCCTGTCAGTTTCTTTTTTACCAGAAGATGAATCTGCACACCTCATTTTTCATTTTAATAATAAACCATCTCTTACTACCTGGGTACACAAAAGCCGGTGGGAAGAAATCTCGCTCTATCTGAAAAATGGGTCCATTGGTCAGAAATTGGAGGGGCATACCGGGTAAAATTGTATTTTTAAAAGAAAAAATACAAACATGGAAATCCTAATTTCAAACACTGATTTTATCACAGGTAGGAAGATTGTAGCGGTAATAGATGTAGCAAGGGGCAGTACGGTTCGTGCAAGAAATATCGGAAGGGATATTTTTGCAGGGCTCAAAAACCTTGTTGGCGGCGAAATCAGTGAATACACCCAATTGATGTCGGACGCGCGCGAGCAGGCCATTAGCAGGATGGTTGCAGATGCTGAAAGAATGGGCGCCGATGCTGTAATCAACGTGCGTTTCACAACCGCTATGGTGATGCAGGGCTGCAGCGAAATACTTGCCTACGGAACAGCCGTCAAACTAGAATAAGCTATTCTTTTACGAAAGTAGCAATACCGGTTTTTCCACTTTTGGTTTCCACTTTCAAGTTATACATACCCGGAGCAAAGCCTGATACGTTCAGGTTTTTGCCGGGGGTAGCTACAGATTCCATCACTAGCTTACCCTGAAGGTCAAATACCTGGTAAGATGTAGGAATTTCATCTTGTGCAAATTCTACCCACACTTCGTTTTGTGCCGGATTGGGGCGAATCTGAAACTCAGCTGAGGAAAGCTTAACATCATCAGCTGAAGTAACTTCACCATTAAATAGCGCCAAAATCTTCAAATCCGGATCAAAGATTACCTCTTCAACGGCAAACCCCGGATTGACGGTGAAAGTTTGGTCATTTTCGGTATTGTCCACCACCCAGTCATATGTTTCATTTGCACCTACCAATTGTATGGGAACCGGTATTTCAAACATGCTGACGGATGGATGTGAAGGTGTTTGATGCAGCGTTAAACGCAATTCCTGATCACCATCCTGGGACCACGACAAGGTGTACACAGGATAACCTTCTCCATAAATCCAATCCTGGAAAAAGTAATCCAGGTCCTTACCGCTTTGCATTTCAAAATGATGTTGCAAATCTGGAGTTTTGGCAAAACCATACTGCAAGTCAGGGTCATTGAGGTAATTTCGTAGCGCCTGGAAAAAGTCATCATCTCCCAGCACCCATCTAATCGTGTGTAACACCAAGGCTCCTTTACTATAAGAGAGACGACCATTAAAAATACGGGAGACACTGGTAGTGTCATTTACATATACAGAGCCATCTGTTGTTTGAAAAACGTTGTTTCTTCTTCCTTCTAACCAGGTTCTGAACGGACCAAAGCGCAGTCCTGCTTCGTAGGTTAGCCCTTCAAAGTAAGTTGCGAAT
>JAGQWW010000173.1 GCA_020436955.1 Saprospiraceae bacterium
TTTTCACCTTCAAATATTAAGCCTGGCAAAAAGCTATCATGCATTAGTGGCCAGGTTGGATAAACCAATGCAGCGTGCATTCCTGACATTAGCCCCCCTAACATTATTTGAATGATTACAAGGCCAAATAGAATATTAATACCTCCTTTCAGGTCTTCGGTAACCCAGGAAGCCGCTTTAGGCGTGTCATAAGTAAAAAAGGTAGTCCAAAGTAGATACCCGAAAACAACTAATGCGAGCGAGAGATGCAAGGTTAGTTTATATGCATTCACCCAGGGACGATCAACAAGTCCACTAGCAACCATTATCCAACCAAATGCTGCAACGATTGCAGCAAGTAAAACCACAATTCCCAATCTTTTCATCAAGGGTTTGTCTATGTATCCCTTCCGCCAAAAGATCAGAAAGGGTATCAAAAAAACAAAACCCATTGTTCTGGCCCATAAACGATGAAGGTATTCCCAGAAATAAATAAATTTAAATTCAGAAAGGGACATACCTTCATTAATCTTTTGATACTGGGGAGTAGCTTTATATAAATCAAATTCCGACATCCAGGCAGCCTCATTTAAGGGAGGCATGGCTCCGGTAACAATCTCCCATTTGGTTATGGAAAGACCAGAACCAGTTAACCTGGTAATACCTCCAATTACCACTTGCATTACCAACATAAAAAGGCCTATAATTAACCAGGCTTTGACAATGGTGGGATATCCTTTCTTTAAAGCGACACGATTTTCCATATACTAATTGTAATTGACCAAAACTGCAAATTTACCTACCAATCCGTAATTCACATTTTCAACTGGTAGTTAATAATGAAAATAATTTCTTTTAAAAAAATCATAGATCATTATTAGTGCTGTGGATTTGTGGATAAAAATTTGATAAATTCCTTTTTCATAGGGCTATTGTTTACAAAGATTAGCTTATCAACACTTATTATTTTTGTAATTAATGGATAATCAAATACTTCTATCATAATCCACATTTTGTATAGAACTTTTCCATAGAAAAACTTTCTCCACTAACGATCTGAATAACGAAAAATAACTTTTCAATTACATGGGTGATTTCAACAAAAATCGATTAATATCTTACTTTTAATAATATTAATTATTTCAATTATTAATAGATGTTGAAATAGAAAGCTGATTTCTACACTTTTTCCACATCTTATGGGTAAAACATACAAAATCACAAAAAGCTGAAATCTTTTTGTCTTTTAAAATGGTTCTAAATATGGTAACTCTAAAGGTCTTAAGTATTTATCTTAAACCATAATTGATTATTTTCGCAAACCTTACTAAATCCATAAAACATCGTAATAAATGACAAACTTAATTTTATTTGGTCCTCCGGGTTCAGGAAAGGGAACTCAGGCAGAAAAAATTGTCAATGAATTTAATTTACTACATATTTCGACTGGGGACCTTTTCAGATATGAAATGGGAAATAATACACCACTAGGTCAGGAAGCTAAATCCTATATTGAAAAAGGTGAATTAGTACCAGATGAAGTGACTATTGGAATGTTGAAAAACAAAGTGAATGCTAACCCGGATGTTAATGGATATATTTTTGATGGATTTCCAAGAAATGTAAATCAAGCTGAAGCGCTGGATGAATTTTTACAAGGAAAAAGAACAGAGGTATCCGTTCTTATTTCCTTAGATGTTGATGAAGATGAAATTGTTGCTAGAATTTTAAATAGAGGAAAAACCTCCGGAAGACCTGATGATAATGATGAGTCAATTATAAGAAACAGGTTTGAAGTGTATTTAAATGAAACTTCTCCTGTTTTTGACTATTACGATAAAAAAGGCAAATCTGTAAAAGTGAAAGGAATCGGATCAATTGAAGAAATCTTCAATCGATTATGTGATGAAATAAATAAGGTTTGCTAAAAAAAAAAGCTGCTTCACTCGAAGCAGCTTTTTTTATTTACCCTTGATAACTTCTTACCTTTTCAACATCTTCAATAGATTTAGGTACCGGGTTGCCCAACACCTTATGTCCATTTTCTGTAATTAGTACGTTGTCTTCGATTCTTACTCCACCAAAATCCCGATAACTATCAAGTGCACTATAGTTAATGAAGTTTTCAAATTTATTTTCTGATTTCCACAAATCAATCAACTCAGGTATGAAATAAATACCTGGTTCTACTGTTAGGACAAATCCAGCTTCCAATTCTCTTCCCAATCTCAAAAATGCAGTACCAAACTGCTCACTTCTTTTTATAGAATCACTATATCCAACATAATTTTCACCTAAATCTTCCATATCATGAACGTCCAATCCAATCATATGTCCTAGTCCATGTGGAAAAAATAAGGCGTGTGCTCCGGCAGCTACTGCTTCATCTGTATCACCTTTCATCAAACCCAAACCTTTTAAACCTTCCGTAATTATTCTAGCTGCCTTTAGATGGAATTCACGATATGGAATTCCCGGTTTAAGGCCTTCAATACATTGCATTTCTGCATCCAGGACTATTTGGTAAATCTCTTTTTGTTTAGCAGTAAAAGTTTTTGAAACAGGGAAGGTTCTGGTTAAGTCACCTGCATATCGCATTGGCGTTTCAGCTCCAAAATCTCCAAGTACTAATTGACCTTCTTTCAATACATTGCCATGATAATGATTGTGTAATGTCTGCCCATCTTTTGAAAGTATAATAGGGTAGGCTAGATCTCCACCAGCTCCAACTGCAATACCCTGTACAATGCCTGTTAATTGTGCTTCGGTTTTTCCTTCAGCAGCACCGATCATTGCAGCTATATGCATGGAACCGGAAACATTTACAGCAACCTCCATCTGTTGAATTTCTTCAGCTGATTTATGACTCCTTTGTTTTACTACTGCTTTAATAAACGACTCAGATGCCTGGCTTTTTAAATCTTCAAAAGCAATCCCTAACCATTGATGCAATTTAATTTTGTTGTCATCTCTGTAAGGAGGAAGGTAATGAACAGGCTTTCCACTTTGTTTTGCTGCTTTTACTACTTTTTCAAGATCAGCTGCAGGTTTTACCTGTTTTACTCCAACTTTTTCAGCCATTTCACTAATGGAGGTGTGGGTACCTACCCAAATAACATCATCAATGGTTAACTCATCACCAAAAATGGTTTCGCTTCCATCTTCCAGATCTATTACAGCTGCAAGTCCGGCCTGGTCAATTCCGAAAAAGTATAGAAAATTAGAATCCTGACGATAGCGGAAAGTATTACCTGCATAGTTCATTCCCACGTCATTATTTCCAAGGATCAGAATCAGACCCTTTTCAACATCCTTTTTAAGTTGATTTCTTCTATTGGTATAAGTGTCAGCTGAAAACATAATTTTGATTTTTGTTACAATCTCAAATGTAAGAAAGAGAAAAGGCTACCCCGAATCAGGATAGCCTTTTATTTTTTACAATTCAAATTTAATGCCCTGGGCGAGTGGTAATTCCGTACTATAATTTATAGTATTGGTTTGCCTACGCATATAGGCTTTCCATGAATCGGAGCCACTTTCACGTCCACCTCCTGTTTCTTTTTCACCGCCAAATGCTCCACCGATTTCAGCACCACTGGTACCAATATTTACATTGGCAATACCACAATCTGAACCTGCGCAGGATAAAAACTGCTCCGCTTCGCGGAGATTATTCGTCATAATAGCGCTGGACAAACCTTGAGGAACATTATTCTGAATATGAATAGCTTCATCCAAATCGCTGTATTTCATTACATATAGAATTGGAGCAAAGGTTTCATGTTTAGTTATAGCCATATCGTGGGTAACTTCCGCCACACAAGGCTTTACATAACAACCACTCTCATATCCACTACCTTCCATTTTTCCTCCATCGACCAACATTTTTCCACCTTGTTCTTTGATGGTATCCAATGCTTTTAAGTAAGTATTTACAGCATCTTCATCAATCAGTGGGCCTACGTGATTATTTTGATCCAAAGGATCACCAATCTTTAATTGTTTGTAGGCATTTGCAAGTTTTTGGGTAACTGTATCATAAATAGAATCGTGGATAATCAAACGACGAGTGGATGTACATCTTTGTCCACAAGTTCCTACAGCGCCAAAAAGTGCTCCGGTTAAAACGATATCTAGATTTGCATCAGGAGTAACAATAATTGCATTGTTTCCTCCTAATTCAAGAAGGGATCTTCCAAGTCTTTCTGCAACCGTAGCTCCAACGATTTTACCCATTCTAATACTACCTGTCGCAGAAATCAATGGTACACGACTATCAGTAGTCATGTATTCACCGACTTTATAATCTCCATTGACGATACAACTTACACCTTCCGGTACATCATTGTCTCTCAATACTTTGTGGAAAATATTTTGACAGGCAACCGCACACAATGGAACTTTTTCAGAAGGTTTCCAAACGCAAACATCCCCACAAACAAAAGCAATCATTGCATTCCAGGACCAAACGGCAACAGGGAAATTAAAAGCAGTTACGATTCCAACTATACCAAGTGGATGCCACTGCTCATACATTCGATGGTTTGGGCGTTCGGAGTGCATAGTAAGACCATACAATTGTCTGGAAAGGCCTACAGCAAAATCACAGATATCGATCATTTCCTGAACTTCACCCCATCCTTCCTGTAGGGATTTACCCATCTCGTAAGAAACCAGACGACCTAAAGCATCTTTATGCTTTCTTAATTCCTCTCCGTATTGCCTTACTATTTCACCTCTTTTAGGTGCCGGTATTTTACGAAATGCTTTAAATGCTTCCTGAGCGGTTTCGATTAATGCATCGTATTCTTCTCTTGTTGTAACGCTGGCACTTCCAATGAAAGCACCATCAACAGGTGAGCGAGATTCGATATAATTTCCAGAATTGGTAGATTTCAATCCTGTACTGGTTCCGTCATTTTTTTCTTTCAGTCCCAGTGAAGTAAGAAAATCTTTTTCCATCATTTGATTTTAATATTATTGATTAGGGGCGCCAAAGATAAAGGATTTGACACTCAAAAGTGGCGACAAATGTCATCAGAAAAAACAGGAAAGAGAAATAATCAGGCAGAAGCTGTGACCTCTTTGGATTTTCCATTGAAGAAAAGTTCCTGGATGATCCCTGCGAGAATCATTACGACAATACAACCAATAAGGTTGAACCAAAGGAACCCTATTTTTAAAATTCCCATGTTGTCCATTATAAATCCAGCAACAACAACTGCTTCGCCCAAGATTGCTGCTACAAAAACAGCATTTCCTTTTACCCTTTTCATAAAAAAGGCGACCATGAAAATTCCCAGGATAACTCCATAAAAGAGAGAGCCTACGATGTTCACCGCCTGTATTAAATTTTCAAAAAGCGAAGCTGTTTCTGCAAATGCCAGCGCTAATACACCCCAGATAATTGTAAGCCATTTTGAGGCAAGTAGATAATGATGATCCGTTTTATGTTGAGCAACAGACCTACGGTAAATATCGATTACGGTGGTAGTGGCTAATGCATTTAATTCAGAAGCTGTGGAGGACATGGCTGCTGAAAATATTACTGCAAGTAATAAACCCACCAAACCTATAGGGAGGTAATTAATAACAAAAGAAATAAAGACATAGTCCTGGTCTTTTGTTTCTGCCTTGTCATTTGCTTTTAGAATAATTTCATCAGCCTTAGATTGAAGTTCTTTTTCCTGATTTGCCAGGGCTTCAACATTAGATTGTGCTGCAACGATGGCAGTTTCCTCATCCGAGTCTATGGCTTGTATCAAATCCCTGATGGCAGTTTCCTTCAATTGGAATACTTCTTCATGTTCCTTTTCCAGTTGTTGATAGTCAGCATAATATTCTGACTTTTCCACGTTTTCCACATTGGCTGTGTTGAAATGCAGTGGAGGCTTGACAAATTGGAAAAAGACAAACACAAGGATTCCTACAAATAGCACCAGAAACTGCATGGGCACTTTTATAAGACCATTAAAAAGCAATCCCAGTCTACTTTCTGACAAAGATTTGCCTGATAAATAACGTTGAACCTGTGATTGATCGGTACCAAAATAAAAAAAAAAAAAAAAGACACCACCCA
>JAGQWW010000174.1 GCA_020436955.1 Saprospiraceae bacterium
CACCAACATCAATAGATTGTTATTGCTGTCTTCTTGAATTGATTGAACTTGCCACCTGTTGTAAGGGTCATCAAAGTCTTCAAGGGTTATTGATTGAATTACGTCCCCATCTTCTGCATTTATCCTGACCAGGACTCCCTTCGTTTTGGATTTACTTCCGTACACTAAAATGTCTCCATTGTTAGCATATTGGATACCATTCAATTTTATATTTTGGACATCAGGATAGCTGGTCTTATCATACCATTTTCTCCATATCAGCTCACCTTGCGCATTGATTTTTAGACTCTGAAATTGATCAATCAGATTTGAATTAGGATTATCTGTAGGGTGGACAGTGCCGAGAAAAAATAAAATTGCTCCACCATCAGGCGTTGCAACGGATACCATTTTTTCTCGACCACTTTCATTGGGTAATTTAATACGCCAAATCTCATTTCCATTTACTGCATTAAGTTTTAAAAGCAAAATACTATCCTGGAAAACAGGTGGTTTTGAAGTGGTTGTCATAGTGGTAATCAGGATGTTACCATCAGATAAATAATTGAGGCTATGGCCGATTATGCTATGATTATTGGTGAAATCTTTTTCCCAGGTAGTAGAGCCTGAATTGCCATCGATTTTTCTAACTAATAAATCATGTCGATCCAGCAAATCACGATAGGCATTGTTAAATTGATAGAAACTATTACCTGCATAAATATGATATGGATTGAAATCTTCCGTTCCATTTCCCTGAATGCCAAAAGTAAATTCCTGGTCAAGGCTGATATCACCTTTTTTGAATTTCCCTAGGTAGGCATCTCCCTTTTCAGTTTCTCCTGCTACAAAAATTGAATTGCCTTCAAAAATTGCTGTCCTTCCTTTAATGTTAAGGCTTGTGTCTTTATGTAGTAACATTCCAGTGGACAGGTCTCTTGTTTCAATACCTTTCCCTGAAAGCACCCCAATTAAACCATTCGTATCAATAAATAAGTAGGGGTAAAAATGGTTAGCACCAATAAAAGCACTTGTTTCTACCTGCCAGTGAACTACTTGGTTTGTGTCTACTTTTAAAAGAAAGCTTTTGCCAGCAATCAGGTCTTCTATATAGATTATAAATTCTTTCCCGTTTTGTGTTTGTATGACACTGGAACTAAAAGCATTTTCAGCACCAATTAAGTCATTAAGTTGAAGGTACCATGTTTGTCCAGTGGTTCCATTTTTTCTTTGAAGACTAACCGAATTTTTCTGAGAATCAGATCTATAATTTTCAAGGGTATAATAATTTCCGTCTTGTGCAGCAACTATGCTCTGGGGACAATCGCATGTCGGGAAGTTTAGAAGGAACCTTTGTTTTTCTATAATTTCACCTTGTGGACTGAAGAAGGTTCTCGCATAATCATTACTCGTTTTTGAATAACCTAGTGCTATAGCCATTCCATTTTCGAGCACCGTTACTTGAGAAAAATGGTAAGAATCATGATCAGCAGTAATTGAATTTACATGGCCGTTTTTGTCAAAAAGGTATAAAATCCCATTGGTTTCTCCTGTGTCGTGATGCTTGGCACGCACTCCGATAGCCATATTGCCATTTGTTGGGTTCCGATCAAAAGCTGTGATGTTTTCATTGATATCAGGCTCTCCAAAGGTGTCAGACCAAATGATATTACCTAATGTGTCGATTACCATCAAAAAGATTTCATCATTTCCAGTTGTTCCGGTTTGTCCAGCCACCCACATTTGACCTGGCTCGTCAGAAGGGAAAATGCTATGGAATGATTCATCTAAACTCGGCCGTCCATAGGTATTAAAAAATTCTACCTGTGCACCTACAGGCAGGCTGGCAAATAAGAAACAGAAAAAGATTAGAAAGATAGCTTTCATGATTTCTAGTTTTCAAGTCGGTAATTTGGTTTACCTAATACTTTTAAATAGCTAATCCAATTTAAAAAGATTGCGCCAACAATATCTCTCAACAGGGGATTTTGTCGGGCATTAAGCCAAAAACTTGCTAATTATATGAGTCTTTAAGACAGTTAAACATCCCCAATCCCCAATCCCCCATCTCCCATCCTGCCCCTCACCTCACCACCAATTTCCCCGTCCAATTGATTGTTTCATTTTGGAGTTGGATGGCATAGATGCCCGGGCTGAGGTTAGGGATTTGGATTTCAAAGACTTTGTTGGCTTGCGGGTATAGCGACTGACTATAATGGAGTTTGCCATTTAAATCATAGATTTTAAACCCGGCTTTGCTTTCCAATAAAATTGGAAGTTGGAGACTAATAATGTTGTGGTTTTCAATCGGATTTGGATAGCATAGCAGTTGGTTTTCATTTGTGATCCAGCGACTTTTAACCAGAGGAAGTGCTCCTGTTTTTATGACCAGGATATCATCGCTGTTAGTTGGTTGATAACTGAAGGAAACGGCAATGGAATGATCGTTAAGCCCTATCGCAGATTCGTTGCGGATGGAATGGTCATAAATGTTGGTGGTCGATGTAATTTCCAGATTTTCATTAAGGCGCAAAATTTTCAAGCCTTCCTGATCATTGGAAGGGCCATCCTCATAACTCAGTAGTAAAAAAATACCTCCATCATTACCTTTCACTAATCGTGAACCATAATGGTTTCTGCCGTATAGGAAGTCCTTTTTTATCAATACCTCACCGGATCTATCAATTTTATATATCCAAAGCGGATCATTGAAATTATAGTTCAGACTGGCAGCAACCCATTCTCCGGCATTCGTTTCTATTACGCTGCTAAATCTACGGTCATTAAATTGACCTATTGAATCAAATTGAAATGCATTTATCAATTGTCCATCTGAGGGATTTATATGTAAGAGCAAACCTGCAAAATAATCTTCCATTCCGGCAACTACTACAGTCCCATCATCCAATAATGTTACATCGTTTATCAGGCGCTGACCTGAATCAATAGAATTGGAAGACCAGGTTGGTTCAAACCACTTTCGCCAGATTTGATTCCCGTTCCCATCTACTTTGATGCCTTGGATTTGTGCACCATAAACTCCGTTTGGGTTATTTGGTATTGGAACAACGCCCTGAAATAGGGCTACAAATCCATTATCCGGTAAGGTGGCAACTTTTAAATTATAAGTAGAACCACGATTTTCAAATTTTCCCTGCCAAAGGATATCTCCGTTTAGCGGATTTATCCTTAGAAAATGCATTGAATCAGGTTGGGAATGGTTCCAAACTCTGGCACTAGAGGCTATTAATATAGAGCCATCATTAAATTTTGCCAGGTCTTCAGGGAAATTTCTTAGTGTATCTCCAAAGGTTTTTTTCCAAATTTCATTTCCGGAATCCAGGTCCAGTTTTCGCAATTCCAAATCCTGATACGCATTCCCCTCATTGTAGACTAAATTTAATAAGAACAGATTGCCATCGGTTTCTGCTAAAAATGGGTAAACCTCGGTATCGTCAGGGCCTGAAATTCCAATTCGTTTTTCAAAGGAAGTTGTTTTATCAGAAAGATTTATTTTAGAAATAAGCCCATCATTTTCCAGATTTTCAACCAAATAAAAATGGCCATTTGAGCCAAAACAACCTCCCTCAATGCTCTTTTCGGGATATTGAATAGTGTCAATAAGTACTCCTGTTTCTAAATCCCTCCATTCAATTCTGTAATTATGAACCAGTCCGATTAATCCGGATTTGTTTAATTGAATCTCACGGAGATAATCTGCATACCTGGAACTGGCCGTAGTAACTTCCCATAACTTTTGACCGCTTATGTCAAATTTTGAAAGGGATTCCGGTTGATTGCTTGTGAAAAAATGATGAACCAAAAGGGTAGAGTCTTCTTCAATGAATGTAAGATTTCCACCAAAACTAAATGTGGTAAAAATATCAGATGAAATCTGTTGCTCCCAAATGGTTGAATTGTCCGGATTGCGAAACCTGAGGGTAGTAATGAGGGTATCTCGAAAATACCCTTCCGTGGTCATAACAAAAAATCTACCATCAGGAAGCGATTCCAACGCTTGTTGCCCCGGTTGTCTGTCAACTGGATTGATATAGTCCCGGAAAATCAGGTTGCCATCTTTATCAAACTTCTGTAAGGTATAATTTTGACTCCCTACCTTAAACATAGTAAGCAATCCCCCATCATTCAATGCTTCCAAAATATTTGAAGCATCATTATTGGGTAGGGAAAAGTTGGTTTGAAACAGCCCGTTTTTATCAAAACCATAATACACATGTCCATAGCCTCTTTCCTGGAAAGGGTGAATGTTGGCAGAAATCCACATAGTACCTGAATTAGGATTTCTATCAAATCCAACAATGAGTTCATTATGGTCGGGTGAACCAAAGGTGTCGGCCCAAAGGGTATTTCCAAAGGAGTCTACCAGCATCAAGAACAAATCATCCTGACCTACTGACCCGGTTTGACCGGCCATCCAAAATTGGTTGTTGTCTTCGCCAGGGAAAATTCTAATAACTGATTCAGTAATATTTGGCTTGCCAAATGACTGTTGCCAATCAACTTGTGCTACCGACAAGGAAGGAACAGCCAGCAAGAAAAACAAGCATACCGATACACCAGCCCAAAAGCTGTGTCTTGAAATTGGATTCCTGGACATACAATGAGGAAAAGGGTGGAGAATAAGGTTCGAAATTCCTTTTCCAAAAATAACCTAATCCGTGAAATAGTTGTGATGAATTTTTTTGGGGTTTGGAATTGCGGTTACAGATGTTCCTTGATGGCAAACCAACTATAACCCATGGTTATTTGGGTTTAAAAAATAACTACCGCATCCCGCACATTGCATTCCGCGTCCCTCATTCCGCGTACCGCTTCCCGCATCACGCCTCCCGCGCCCCGCCCTTCCTATACACCCACACCATACCTGCGATACCAATAATCACTAGACAGGTGGCGATGATTTCGGCTTGGGTTACGTCCAGACTTCCCAGGTGGATTTTGTCGTTGACGCGGATTTTTTCAATGAAGAAACGTTCTATTCCATTCAACATTAAATACAAGAAGAATAACATTCCCGTAAGGGTGACTCTTTTGCGAATGGCCCATAAAAATCCGCCCATGAGGAAGGAAAGCGTGGTCTCATAGAATGGAGTAGGGTAAACCTTGGGATCTAGTTCATGACAATATTTGATGCCGCAGGCTTCCAGGCAACGTTGCTCTGAAGTCATCATCTGGCCAAAAAGTTCTTTGTATTTGATGGAGTCACATTGCTCCATTAAAACGCCTGCATTGTTTACATTGGAAGGATATTCGTAAGACCACATCCAATCTGGAAGAAACCACCAGTCGGGTTGCATGGCAGCATCAATACCCCAGTCGCCATCACCTGCTAATTGACAGCCAATTCTTCCTACCCCGTAGGCAAACATCATGGCCGGAGCTACGGCATCTCCAAAATGCAAGAAAGGAATTTTAAGTTTATTGAGGTACCAGCCCAATCCGACTGCACCCCCTATCAATCCTCCATATATTGCCAGACCACTACCTGAAAAGAAAGTACCAACAGGGTCCGAAAAGAAGCTTTGTATTGCTTCTGCACTTTCCAGGATGGCAAACACTTTTGCACCGATGATGCCTGAAACTGCAGCTACCACCGTAATATCGCCAATGCGATCATGTGGCCAAACGGTTTCTGTTACTTCCTTGGGTTGTGGTAATTTTTTCTTTTGCTTGTCCCAATATCTATATCCACCAAAAGCTGCTGCTAAAAGTATTCCTGCAAGAAAATTTCCTGTTCCTGAAAAAACCAATCCGGCTGGATTGTCCTGAAATTGGTCAAAATGTTGTGCGATGTACAATCCTTTAAAACCAATTAGAAATCCGAAAAAGGCATTGGTAACTATCTCTGAAACGGAAGCTCCTTCACCGACTTTTGTCTTTACTTTTTGAGGCTGTAAAAGTCCGGCGGCTTCTTTGCGTTTGAACTCCAGGTTGAGGAACCAGGCAGCCGTGAAAATGGCCAGCACCAGCATTAAGCCAAACATTTTGAAAACACTCAATGCGTTGTCTGGCTGGGTACCAAACAAATCGTGGAACAAATA
>JAGQWW010000175.1 GCA_020436955.1 Saprospiraceae bacterium
GCCTATGAACCCGTTTGGGCGATTGGTACGGGCAAAACTGCCAGTCCTGAACAGGCACAGGAAATGCACGCTTATATTAGAAAATTAGTAGAAGACAAATACGGGAATGATGCGGCCGAAAGCATTATTATTCTGTATGGTGGAAGTTGCAAACCAGACAATGCAAAAGAATTGTTTGGCCAAAAGGATGTTGATGGTGGTTTGATTGGTGGTGCATCACTAAAAGCTGATGATTTTGTAGCAATAATTGAAGCTGCCCAATAATCAGGCAGATCTACCTTAAAACAAACACTTATGAAAAAATTAATTTTTACGCTAGCACTGGCCTGGGTAATGATGCAGATTCCTGCAATGGCGCAATATGATGGCGCCCCTGATGGAATTACAGTCAGATACACCTTGACCAATTATCACTATCCGATAATAAAAGAAGATCCATTTTATAAACAGTACAACGAACCCGGACTTGAACTGGGTTATGTGAGAAACCTGAATAACTTTCTAAATCTTGCGATTCCAATAAAATTTGGCTCCGCTAATCTTCCGGTTACCGAGACTTCATTTGATAATCGACAGTTTGTAGGAAATCTTGATGCTTTATTGCAGATTAAATACTTTAAAGAGCCAAATTGGTTTTCTCCTTATCTATTTGCTGGCCTTGGTGCAAATTACGAATTCACCAGGGAGCATTTCAATCTTCAAATTCCGGTTGGGGTGGGATTAAATATTCGTCTGGCTCCACATTTTTACCTGAATGGTCAGGCATCCTACAGAGTAGGTACTGAGGATTTGAAAGATAACCTTCAACATGGTATTGGCTTTATGTACCTGATTGGACCATATGAGCCAAAGGATGAAATTATGGAAGTCGAAAATCCTGATAGGGATGGAGATGGTATTGTAGATGCTGATGATGAATGTCCGGATGAACCCGGTGTAGCTGCGCTGAATGGTTGCCCGGATAGCGATGGTGATGGCATAGCTGACAAAATGGATGCTTGTCCTACTGTTGCCGGAACAGCTGCCACTAATGGTTGTCCGGATGGTGATGGTGACGGTATCAGAGACAGCGAAGACCGATGTCCAAATGCTGCCGGCAGCCCGGGACTTAATGGTTGCCCAGATAAAGATGGGGATGGGGTAGCGGACCCGGACGACGAATGTCCGGATAAGGCAGGACTGGCCATGTATGCCGGTTGCCCTGATACTGATAAAGATGGTGTTTCGGATAATAAGGATAAATGTCCTGATAAAGCAGGTCCTGCCTCCAATAGTGGTTGTCCTGAATTAAAGCAGGAGGAAAAAGCTGTGCTGGCCTTTGCCATGCAGGCGGTGGAATTTGAAACTGCAAAAGCTGTTTTACTTCCTGATTCGAAAGAAATCTTAAATCAAATTGCGGATATCCTTAAAAACTATCCTGAATATCATTTGAAGATTGAAGGTCATACCGATAGCGTTGGTGATGAAAAAACTAATTTGGACCTATCCCAAAAGCGGGCAGCCTCCTGTAAAACTTATTTGGTAAGTAGAGGAATTAGTACTGACAGGATTGCTACAGAGGGCTTTGGAGAATCCAGACCAATAGGAGACAATAGATACAAAGACGGAAGACAGAAAAATAGGAGAGTTGAATTCAAAATTTTCCTTCCTTAAAATAAAAAGCCCCGGATGATTTCCGGGGCTTTTTATTTTATTTTACTTCAAAGGATTTACTGAATTTTTCTTCCTCATCCTTTCTAAACTCAACTTTATACTTTCCTTTTCTTAAGTAAAATTTACCCGTCTCTTTTCCAGCTTTTAGGGGTTTTACTTCCTCCTTTTCTTGCTGCTCTTTTAACCATTCGAAGTAAATGGCTGTATTGGTAGAGTCAACCGTTAAATCATATTCCAGGTAATTTAAACCCTTGGTGGCATACACCATGGTATCTTGCAAAAGGTAATCACCGGCATAAATCTGCATTTGTAAGCTGTCACTTTTATCAGCATAGACAGGCACTGTTAAGGTTGGTTTTGAAATTTCTCCCCAACGGTAAGACCTGTCACCCCAACTTTTTCTGTATTTGGCAGGTGCTATATCAAAAACAAAAACTTCCTTGGATAGAACGGAATCAACCATTTGTCTTATTTCATTTGCATTCCCCTTGTAAATTGACCTTCCATGCGTTCCAACAATGATATCCCCATTTTTTGGATGAATCACCACATCATGAATTGCTACATTGGGAATCTCTTTGCCGGCCGGAAGGAAGTTTTTACCTCTGTCCAGGGAAATATACAATCCATGGTCCGTACCCACATATAACACATTCGGATTTTCCTGATCTTCCTTGATCACATTTACGGTTTCCAAAGGAAGGTCTTTTCCAATTTTATCCCATGACTTCCCATAATCCTCACTCACAAAAAGTAAGGATTTGAAATTATCCCATCTATACCCGTTTAAACAGATGTATACCCTTCCTTTTTCATGTGATGAAGCCTGAATTCTGCTAACCCAATAATCCTCGGGTAGTTTGCTACTGATATTTTCCCAACTATGACCACCATCCGGAGAAACATAGGCAAGACCATCATCACTTCCTGCATATAATAATCCAAATTGTAAGGGACTTTCGTGTAATGCAGATAAAGTTCCAAAAGGAACGTCACCATCCATTCCACCCTTTGTCAAATCAAAGGAAATTTCCTCCCAGGTTTCACCCTTATCTAAGCTGCGATGTACTTTTTGGCTACCCATGTACAAAATATCCTGATTATGAATGGATAGATGAATTGGGGTTTGCCAATTGAATCGATAAGGGCGTTCACCTAACTTGTGTTGAGGCGATATAAACTTCCTTTCTCCAGTGGTTGTATTTATTCTGAAATAATTGCCAAATTGAAATCCCGTATATACCAGGTCGTTGGTCCTTGTATCAATCATTACTTGCATACCATCGCCTCCCAAAATGGTCTTGTAAGGATACTGACCAATCATTTGCCATCGAACCCCTTCCTTATAGGTAGAAGGCCCCATCCAAACACCATTATCCTGGGTGCCACCATAGATGTTATATGGTTCGTTTTCGTCAACATTGATATAATAGAATTGCCCTACAGCCGGGTTAGTTACTTTAAACCAGTTTTTTCCATCATCATAACTGATATTAATTCCACCATCATTTCCTAAAATCAAATGGCCTTCTTTGGAAGGATTGATCCAAAGGTCATGGTGATCAACATGGACGTTATCCCCATTGATGCTTTCCCAGGTCTTTCCTCCATCATCTGATTTAATGACCGGAACACCAAAAACATACAATTTATCAGGATTGCCGGGAGCCACTCTGATTTGGCCAAAGTAATATCCATAAGTATAATACACCGCATCCAAATAATCTTCATGCGTCCTTACCCAGGTTCGTCCACCATCATTACTTCTGTAAACCTCCGTTCCAATCACTTCTGTATCAAACAGTTGATTATTGCCACTTTCAAGGTAGATTTTCAAAGCATCAGGCTTAATTTCTCCGGCCTTCACCATCGATTTCACTTTTTCGGCTGTATATTCTTTTGGAAAGCCGTTATCTCGAAGGTAGTTTTCCAGTTCTTCTTTATCCAGATTTTGGAAAGTTTCTGCAGACATGGTTTTGAAATCATTCTTTTCCAAACCCTCCTTTTCATCATCGGAAGCAGGACGTCTGAATTGATTATCAACAACAGCAAATAATATGGTTTGGCCTGTTAAGGCTGTTGCAGCCAGTCCAATTCGACCAACTCCCTCTCCGGTGGGAAAACCTTCTCCTGTTGCTGAGATATTTTGCCAGTTTTCACCTCCGTCAACACTTTTCCAGATACCGGAACCTTTACCTGATTCCTGAAAATCCCAGGCTTTTCGTGATCTTTCCCAGGTTGAAGCATAAAGGATATTTGGGTTTTGAGGATCCAGAACAAGATCAACTGTGCCTGTATTGGAATCGACAAATAAAACTTTGTTCCAGGTTGCTCCACCATCAGTAGTTTTAAAAACACCTCTTTCGAAATTTGGGGAATACAAATGACCCAGTGCAGCTACCCAAATGGTGTTGGTATCAGAAGGGTGGAGTAGTACTCTGCCGATGTGATGGGTCTCACCTAGTCCTTTATGTTCCCAGGTTTTCCCTCCATCGGTACTTTTAAAAACACCCGCTCCAGCGTAGGAAGACCGGCTTGAATTGACTTCACCTGTTCCCAACCATATCGTGTTATTGTACCAATTAACCGCAAAGTCTCCAATAGTAATGACCATTTCATTTTGAAAAAATGGCTCAAAAGTTTGTCCATTATTCTTGGTTTCCCATAGTCCACCACTGGCATAGCCAACGTAGAAATGGGTCGGATCAAAAGGAGAAACTTCAATATCGGCAACCCTTCCGCCAAATACTGTTGGTCCTACTGATTCAAAAGGTACATTAGCAAGAATTGAATTTCCCATTGCGTCATCCTTGGATTGCAGACTTTTGATACGCTCTTTGGCAGGAGTGAAGGGTGGAATCTTTAAAGGAAGCGTTTTGGTATCTCGCTTAACCTGAGCGGATAAACTGATGCTAATTATAAAAAAACCTGCCAGGATAGATTGGATTTTGAAGCGCATTTTCTTTTTTCCCCAAACATAAAACTTAATGCTAAATCCTAAAAAGAAAAATTCCCGAACCACGGTGGTCGGGAATTTTTATCTCTTATTGAATGATGAAAGGAAGATTGATGGGATAATTTTCCTTTGTCTTTACATTTAAATAATAAGTACCGGGTGGCAAATGTGTCTCCAGCGCATTATCCTTCGTCCATTTTCCGGATTTCAGCAGTTTTCCATTGGTGTCAAAAATACTGAAGGCCTCAAATTCAAAATCTCCTTTTAGAGAAATGTTACCATTGCTTGGATTTGGGAATAGTGTGGTTGCATATCCAGCTGCCAGATTTTTTACGCTCGTCAAGCCTTCAAATACTTGTTGAAAGCCTTGAATTACTAAAAAGTCATTGTTGTCCAAAACTCCGGAAATGGGTTCACCTATTGTTTGATGGATACTAAAATTTCCATTTGCCTGGACAGAACCAATGCTTGGGATTGCATACCGCTCAATAGATTGAGCGGAAATTATGGTACTGAGCAACAGAAAGCTGCTCAAAATGATGTATTTCATGGGATAAGAATTGCCAGTTTTTTTTTAAATAATTTATTGTTTGGGGTACCCTAATGCTTTCGAAGCAGCCTGATTGTACACTTCAGGGTTCAAATAAGTACCTTTTTCACCTGCAGGCTTTTCAACCACCGGTTCAATCCGGTTAGCTTCTGCATAAGGATCTTTTCTTATTCCTGTAATTTGCCAGCTCACCTCCACTCCAGGTTCAGAAGTTGCAATCACGAATTGATTATTACTTACTTTTTCCTTAATAATCGCTTGCGCAAATGTTCCGATTACAGTAAGTTGATAGCGGAAATCTTTATTTAAAGTCTGGAAATAATCAGGTAATGTCACCGTTGCAACGCCATTTTCATCCGTAGTAATATTGCCGTTATAGACGTTCATCATGTCAGGGCTTTCAACAAATGAATGGATGAGGTATTTGTTTTCAGGGTCATTTGGGTGGTCAATTTTGAAAGACCCTGATGATTTGGACAGGGTACCTGATACATGCACGTTTCCTTGAAAATATCCTGCGTAGTTTCCAAAGCCCAGACCTGATGTTGTACCATAAACACCATAATTGATGTTTACACCGGCGGTTCCATTTGCCACTCCATACACTCCGTAACGAGAGCCAGCACTTCCCAATGCTTCACCATAGACTCCATAAACTGGTCTGTTGATGGAACCTCCCTGAGCTGTGGCCTTTACTCCATAGTTGCCACCTTCCAAATTACCTCCGGTACCGTAACCTGAACCAGCTACAGCTTTTCCGTTTACTGCAATAACATCTTTATTGGCAAACTGGTCACCTGTATATTCAGCCTTTACAATTACATTGGTATTGCTGGCTGTGGAGCTTTTTACCCAAAGGGAGTTTGTTTCTCCATTGG
>JAGQWW010000176.1 GCA_020436955.1 Saprospiraceae bacterium
GGTTATAAAAAATGAAATCTACATAATCCACCTCATTCAATAAACGCTCAAACCATTCTTTGCTGATGGGAGGCAATTGTGACCTTTTCGTTTTATTGTATTCGGAAATTTCCGGTTCTGTTTGACTTTGGCCTTTATTATCCTTTTTTGAGGAATGAGCACCCTCACCACATGCACCCAAAATGAAAAAAGTAACAATAGAAAGTATCAAATATCGCATCATACAATTCTTTTAAAATTCAGCTTAAAAATAGTACATCCCTTTTAAAGTGATCTGGCGCGAAATGAAAAACTCATTGCTCCTGTCAAAATCATTAATCCCCTTTGTCCATAGTGCAGTCACTCCGAATTTCGGATTGATGTAGTAGGTAAATCCTAAATGATACATCACCATATTAGGTTGAAAATCAGTTTCTTCGGTAATATCTGCACCATCTACTCTGATTACCTTATAATTGATGGTGCGTGCATACGTCAATCCTGCATTAAATCCTATATGGTAAAAATCCTGACCGTCAAATTCATCAGCCCAATCCAAAAATGTAATCGTTACAGGTACTTCAACACAATTGAGTCGGATATTATCGTATAATCCGATATCGAACTTTCCGCGGTCAGAGCCTAATTGAGAAAAAAGAATTTCAAATCCGGTCACCCACTTTTCAGCAATGTTAAACTGGACCCTGCCACCGGCAGACAAACCCAATTGTCTATACCCTACCCAGGCACCTCCCATATCGTCGCCATCAATTTGGGACATGTTAAATCCCAATACCAAGCCTGCGTCAAAAGTCCTGTCCTGGGACTGAAGGGTTGAAAAAGCAATAAAAAAAAGGAGAATGGATGTAAATAATCGCATGAGTATCATTTAAGGTATTCCAATTAGTTTATGAGTTTGGAGACTCAATCTCCATGTAGGATGTTGTTTCACATACTCAACCGTGGCCACTATATTCTTTTCAATATCAGGACCATCCATTGGCTGCAGGAAAAAATATTCAAAGTCCAGAGCCGTAAACGATTTTGGGTCGAACTGAATTTGCGGATACACCAATTTTAATTCAGTCCCGGAGGTGACCAACAACTCTGCGCCTGCTTTTGGGCTCACACAAATCCAATCAAGACCATCCGGCAGTTCTATGGTTCCGTTGGTTTCAATCGCAATCTTAAAACCTGCCCTGTGAATGGCTTCGATGAGCGGTGCATCTAATTGTAAGGCTGGTTCGCCACCGGTACACACTACCCAGGCATCGCGGGTAACTGATTCATTATGAATCGTCCAGATGGATTCCAATTTTTTACTCAACTCATCAGCTGTATACTTCCCTCCATTTTCACCATCTGTACCTACAAAATCAGTATCACAGAATTGGCAAATTGCTTTAGGACGATCTACTTCGCGGCCTGTCCACAAATTGCACCCTGTAAAACGAAGAAAAATAGCTGCCCTACCTGCCTGGCCTCCTTCGCCTTGCAAGGTGTAGTACATTTCCTTTACCGTATATCTTTTTTCACTCATACCAATCCATCAGCATAATTCCACCATGGAGGCACAAAAGTAGGTGGAATTGCCTGTTTTTTAATTCCTTTTTACATTATTTACTACAATAGTCATTAATTGCGGCGAAAGATATTTTTTAAAATAAACCTTGAAAGGTCAATTTGTTGATAAACTATTGGAATGAAGGTGCATTATTTAACCTTGTTCTTTTAATTTTACGCCCGCAAAATCCGCTGTATGATACAGACACTCTCGATTAAAAACTATGCCCTTATCGAGGATCTCGAAATTGACTTTTCGAACGGTCTAACTATAATAACCGGTGAAACCGGTGCCGGTAAATCTATCCTATTGGGTGCCCTAGGACTCATCATGGGTGAGCGAGCTGACCTCAAAAAGTTTTATGACCAAAATGAAAAATGCATCATTGAAGGTCATTTTAAAATAGATCGCTACAATTTAAAACCTTTTTTTGCTGAGCACGAACTGGATTATGATGACGAATTGGTGGTCCGAAGAGAAATTACACCTTCCGGGAAATCGAGAGCTTTTGTAAATGACACACCGGTCACGCTGGATATTTTAAAGACCCTGAGCGGCGCACTAATAGATTTGCATCAGCAGTTTGACACCCTGGACATCCATGAAGTTTCTTTCCAATTAAAAATGCTGGATGCCCTGGCAGGTAATCATGCATTGTTGGAAACTTACAGCCAAACCTTTAGACAATACCAAAAAAACCAGCGTCGTCTGGAAGCTTTGGTTCAACAGCATGAAGCATCCATGAAAGAAATGGACTTTTTGCAATTCCAGCTGGACGAATTTGAAGAAATACAATTGGAAGATGGTGAACAGGAGACGCTGGAAGAAGAATTGGACCAACTCAACAATGCAGAAGATATTAAAAAAGCGCTTTCCGGTGCTTTTATGCAAGTGTCTGAACATGAGACTGCTATTGTGTCTCAATTGAAAGACGTGCAGCGCAATCTTTCACAGGTAGAAGGCTACAACAGCGAGTTGAAAGTAATGAATGAAAAGCTGGAAAATCTTACCCTTGAAATTGAGGACCTGGGCAATTCTTTTGGCGACCTGGGTGATAAAATTGAATACGATCCAGAGAGGATACAAGAAGTAGAAACCAGACTGAACAAGATTTACCGTCTTCAGAAGAAACATCAGGTAAATACCATTGCAGAGCTACTGGAAATACAGGAAAAGCTGCAATTTAAATTTGAGGACCTGGAAGGTTTGGACAGTGAAATAGGCCAATTGGATGATCTGGTGGGTCAACAGGAAGGTGAATTGGGGGAGATTGCAGCAAAATTGGCAGAAGCAAGAAGAGCTGTAGCCCCTGGTTTTGAGCAAAAAATCATGAACCTGTTGGCAGAACTTTCCATGGCAAGTTCACAACTGAAAATTGATATCCAGGAATCCGATGAGCTCTTACCTACCGGAAAGGATCATGTGAAATATCTATTCTCAGCCAATAAAGGTGGAAGACTCAATGAAATAAAGACGGTGGCATCAGGTGGTGAGATTTCAAGACTAACCTTGGTTACAAAATCGCTGGTAGCAAGCTCCATTCCACTTCCGACCCTTATTTTCGATGAGATAGATAGTGGAGTATCTGGCGATGTGGCACTCAAGATGGGAAATATCTTGCGGAAATTGTCCAATGAGCATCAGGTGGTGGTCATTACCCACTCTCCGCAAGTCGCCTCTAAAGCCAATGCTCATTATTTTGTGTACAAGGAAGAATCGGCAGAAAAGACCTATACCAGGGTCAAATTGCTGGAAGAAACCGAAAGGATTCATACCTTGGCGGTCATGTTGAGCCAAAATCCGCCTTCAGATGCAGCATTGGAAAACGCCAAAGGGCTGTTGGCAACGGCAAATTAGAAACAACCTACTTTTAATAATAAAAAAACAAAACGATGGCAAACAATCTTTTAGCAGGTAAGAAAGGAGTAATATTTGGTGCGCTGGATGAGCAATCCATTGCCTGGAAAGTTGCAGAGCGTTGTCACGAGGAAGGAGCAAAGGTGGTCCTTACAAATGCACCTGTTGCTATGAGGTTTGGAAAAATAAATGAGTTAGGAGAAAAAATTGGTGCTGAAATCATTCCGGCAGACGCTACCAGCATGGAAGATTTGGACAACCTTTTCACCAAATCACAAGAGATTATGGGTGGAAAATTAGACTTCGTCCTACACTCAATCGGTATGTCACTCAACGTAAGAAAAGGTAAAGAATACACCGACCTTAACCATGAGTGGATGTTGAAGACTTTTGATATCAGTGCTATCTCTTTTCATAAAGTGATGCAAACACTATATAACATGGATGCCATGAATGATTGGGGCAGTATCCTGGCGCTTACATATATCGCAGCACAGCGTGTATTCCCTGATTATAACGAAATGGCTGAGAGTAAAGCCCTTTTAGAGTCTTTTGCCCGCTCATTCGGTTACCACTTTGGTGAAAAAAACAAAGTGCGCGTAAATACCATTTCCCAATCTCCAACCTGGACGACTGCAGGAAGTGGTGTGAAAGGCTTCAAGGAGTTTTTCGACTATGCAGATAAGATGTCTCCATTAGGAAATGCTGATGCAGCTGCTTGTGCAGACTACTGCGTTTCGCTATTCTCCGATCATACAAGAATGGTTACTATGCAGAATCTATTCCACGATGGTGGATTCAGCAATATGGGTATGAGTCCTGCCATTCTGGATATGTAAGATAACTGACTAAGGACTGGTTTTTAAGCAAACAGGCAGCATTTCATTCAAATATTGATAATATTGAACAAAAAATAGTGAAGCAAATAATTACACTCTGTTCGTTACTTTGGATGTCTGCTGCCTGTTTCGGCCAGGCTATTGAAGGTGAATTACTAGGGCACTGGGCCGATACTACCCTACCCGGATCTATTTTCCACGACAACGTTTACAATGAAGTTTGGGGATTTGAAGTAAATGACCACGCTTATGCAGTAATTGGATCCACCTACGGAACCCATATCATTGACGTAACCGATCCAGCCAATTTATTTGAAAGAGCACGCTTTATAGGGCGGGCGACCGGGGATTTTATCGTTCATCGCGATTACCATGATTACAAAGGGTATTTATATGCTGTTTGTGACGAAGGTTCAAGTTCACTCCAAATCTTTGACATCTCCAATTTACCGGATACAGTTAGCATGGTGTATGATGACAACAGCCAATTGGTTACATCACACAACATCTATATTGATACGACCAATGCAAGGATGTATAGCTTTGCAACAGGAAGCTTTATGCCTGAGGTAAATAATGGCGTTGCTGTATTTGACTTAAGCGATCCACTAAATCCTCAACATATCAAATCCTTCAAGGATTTTGGAAGTATACAGCCCAGCCATATTCACGACGGTTATGTGCGGGATAATATCGCATTTTTGAATTGTGAAAGAAAAGGACTGGCTGTCGTTGATTTTGAAGACCTGGATAATCCGGAAATCCTGGGTGTATTACCACACAGTAATTACCTGCAAGCGGGGTATAACCATTCAGGCTGGCCTAACGATCCTTGTACGCATTACTTTATGGCAGATGAAAACTGGGGTATGGACCTAAAATCTGTTGTATTGGAAAATAGACCTGATTTTGAAGTAAGTGCTTATTTCGATACCGAGTCCGCTAATAGCAATGCAATTCCTCATAACCAGGTGGTGGCGTGCGATTATTTGTATGTTTCGTATTACCATGAAGGATTGCAGGTCTATGATATTAGCAATCCTGATTTTCCGGAAAGAGTATTGTATTACGATACTTCTGTAGAACCTGAGGATAGAAATTACAAAGGAGCCTGGGGTGTTTTTCCATTTTTATCTACCGGCAACATCCTGGTTTCGGACATGCAGGAAGGGTTGTTTGTAATAAAAGGCCTTGGCGATAATTGCCAACCAAATGCAAATTTGGAGCCTTGTAAAGAAATGACCACCAGCCTTGAAGAAAATTCGGCATCCACCTTCTATGGTGTATTCCCAAATCCATCAAATGGTCATTTTTATTTACATCTGCCTTTAGGAACCGATCAAGTGCAAATTCACGATGGAATGGGTCGTCTGGTTTTGGAAAAGGCTTGCAAGGGTGTTAAAAAAGAGGAAATAAATTTACCTGTAGATGTTCAGAATGGTATTTACTACGTTACCTTCCGCACTGCAAGTTCTACGATTACCGAAAAATTGGAAATTATCCGATAAGTATGTCCTTTCAGGGATATTTCAAACATACTATCTCTCCCTTTTTCCCATTGCTTTTGTGTTGGGCATTTATTGGTATTGCTCCCATTTCAGGACAAACTGATACGATTCCGACTGAAACAGACACGCCTCTGCTCGACCTTTTGGAAGATGATACGAGTCTGGTTACAGTTGATACAACTCCATCAGTAATACTACCTGACAAAAGACGCAATCCATCGCTTTTCACCATTCATACCACGCCGCTTGACACCAATGAAATTCAATATTATTACGCGG
>JAGQWW010000177.1 GCA_020436955.1 Saprospiraceae bacterium
AATACTATTGGCGCCACCTGCAAAAAACTGCCTTTGGTAGGGTAGCGTATTACTGTTTCCGTACGCCAATCCAAATCCTCCAATGAACCGGACTACCATTTGTGATGACCTATCGTACCAATAATGTCGCCCTTCCAGGAAGATCCTGGCATATTGGGAAATAGGCACTCCAAACAAATCATATGTTTCAGCATTTTTTTGAAATAAACCTGCGACTGCATTACTGGCATTTCCCGCAAATAATAAATCCAGATTGATATAATATGGTTTTCGACCTCCTCTATTGGGTGACCAGGTAAATTCATAGCCAACTTCCGGAATGAAAGTCTCGCGAAAACTCTCTGCCAGTATTGGATTATTATCAATCTCCATCTGAAAGGCATCGGATATATTACTGGTTTTTAAAAAGGTAATATCCAATACGCTGAATTTATGAGAAAAGCCTTTCAGGCCTTTCCAATCTACTTCATAGGCCAAATTGGTAGAGGTCAAGGTAAATTGATTTACCCTGCTTTGGAAATTGTATGCAATTGCTACATTGGAATATGGGTTGGTAACACTTTTACTCCAGGCTTTTGCAAATGGAAGTTTTATACCGGGAATACTAAGATTATTACTGGCTCCAATTTCAAGGGTATTCACACCACTATTTTGTCCTCCAATCTGTGTTTCAAAAGAGGTATGAAAACTCACTTCGAGCTTTTCAGCACCTTTAAAGGCATTTCGATTTAAATGGGAAATGGATATACCCGGACCGGTAAAGTTATTTGATTTGGTGACGAGGTTTGCTTCCAGTTTTATATTGTTCTGCACCTCAGGGGTTAGGTAAACTGCGATATTAATGGTGCTGTCATTTTCCTGTTCCGGTATAGCATTGATGAACTTGTAGACATTCAAATTGCTGATTTTCTCCAGGGTGCTTTGTTGGTCCTGCCGACTAATGTATCTCCCCGGTTCATAGGCTATTTGATTGGCAAGTGTTTTATTTTTCACATATTTTTTGGGATAGATAAAAACAAATTCTTGTTCCTCCACCCTGGTCATACTGTCAATTTGAAGGGTATCTTTTAATCGGTAATTGCTATACACTTCTACCTTTCCTGTCTTGTATCGTTGGATGGTCTCCGGGAGCAAGTTTTCTTTTAATTCCAGAAACACATTGGCCTTCCTTTCCCCCTGAATGGTATCTATTTCAAAAATTAGAAAATCCGGTCTAAAATAAAAATAGCCCATTTCACTCAGGGAATCGGTAATGCGATTCCTTTCTTCCTCGAGTCGACCTAATTGCAATCGATTTCCTTTTTTTAAAAGGGTAAATTGTTGTTGGCGGTTAATAATCCGTTGGAGCTCACCGGCATTAACATCAAATTTTATGGAATCGATTATTAAAGGCTTGCCAGAAATAATATCATAATGAATATTCACTCCATTTTTGTGGGTGTCAATTCTGGACTGTATTTCAGGATAAAAATATCCTTCATTTTCCATGATATACCTTGTATTTTCAAGGTTTTGTTGATTGTTGACATCTGAAAGGTAAACCGGTTTTTGAGCTAATTTTCGATATATCCATTTACTTATTCCGGAAGAATCACCATAGGTTTGATGGTAAAACCAAACTTCAGGGCGGCTTCCTATCCAAAGTTTATAGACAGGTTCAGGTTGCATGGCAGATTCCAATGCATATTGCAAATTCCTTTTGGTCTTTCGGCTCAAATCTCCGGAAAGGTCGATTTTAACATCATCAAGGTATTTCTCACCTTCCGGTAGAAATTTGTTTGCTGAACAGGAAACCAACATTGGTAACAGCAGCCAAAACATATATTTCAAATGCTTTACCATGGTTTGTTTTCGTTTGTTTTCGATTTTTCAAATATTTCCTTGAATCGGTCAAAATTCTTCATAAACACCAGCGTAACCCCGGTTTTGATTACATCTCCTTCTATATCTCCTTCATATTCTCCTTTTCTAAAAACAGACAATTGGAATCGTCCATCTTTTGTCAATTTATAAGAGACTTTAATATCAGTATTTAAATTAGAAGCATTTTGGTTTTCTCTGTTTTGATAACTACCTCCTACGCTGACAATTACATTATCGTTGAAAAGCTCCTTTTGTAGATTTAATGAAACTTGTGCTTCGGGTAAAGTCTGGTTGGATTCATTGAGGTCTAATCCTAAATTTATATCAACGCCTTTAATGTATTTTTTGGATAATTGATTGAGTTGTGAAGTCAACATTTCACTCAAACTCCTGTAGGCAGTACTGGCAAATGTGTTGTCTGCAGTTTGATTATCAGGCGTAAGGAAGCCTGACAAAACCAATAATCCAAATACTTGTTTAGACTTTTCGTTCTGTTGGCGGTTGATCAAAGCCAACCTTGAATTGATGGTGGATTTATAAGGAGTAGAAATTGATTGCGGTAATCTGATTGCATAATCAATTTCAGGTTCCTGGATGGGCCCGTCAATTGTCATGGTAACTTCGAAAGGAAGTCGCGTATTACTGGATTGGTCATCAGCCAGCAATGGGGCAGGGGAGGTTTCTACTTTATAAATACCGGTGATTTTTGCTTCCGGATTCAGAGGGTCTCCTGTCCAGTTGAGAGTACTACCGGATTGAATCGAGAAATCCCTTCGGATTAGTTTATAAAAAGAGAAATTATAAGAACCACTGGTAACCTGATAATTACCATTTAAACTCATAAATCCACTTTTTTCCATCCGGAATACAAGATTACCTGAACCTGCAACTTCCAATTTATCACCGGAACGTTGATCCATTATGATGGTTAACGCCGCTTTATCATCAATTTCAATCCGGGCATTCACCTCTAGTTGATGATTTTCAAAGCCGCCAAATCTGGCATTTGATTTAGCCACTACTTGAGTGTCCTTTATAGTCTCCGCTCGATTTACAAAAGTGATCAGGCCTTCTTTTTTATCATAACGTGTCACTTCAGGCAAAGCCATTTTAAAACTTGTACTTTCATCGATGAAAATGATACCGTCAACTACTGTCTGTTGCAAATTTCCTTTAATACCCAATTTAACGGAAGATTGTACTTCGCCATAATAGGTTAAGTTCTCCACTTTTTTGGTATCCAAAAACAGAAAATCATCGCTTTTAAAACTGAAATCATAAGTAATGTCATCCAGGCTTAGAATACTGATTTCTCCGTTAAGGGTTCCTTTATTTCCCTCCTTGTCCTGGAAAGCTAAAGCATCTAACAACACTTTTTCATTATTGAAGTCAATTTTACCTGTCGGCAACAAATACCTTGTATTGGTTGCTTTCACAGATGCACCCATATCTGATAATGTCAGGGAACCTCGCATTTTAGGATCTTCTGTAGTACCAGACAGTGTAATTTCGCCTTTTATCTTACCTACTAGAGAATCTGCATAAGATTGGACAAAGGGTTCTAAAGGAGTAATTCCAAGCCTTCCAATATCAATATTACCTGATATAGCACCTGAATCACTTTGATATTTGGCATTTCCATTCAGATCCAACCATTCGCCTTTTCCTTTTAGCTGAGTAGTATACAGATTTGCTGTATTTTTTGAAAGGCTAAATTCCAAATCACCATAGGTTTCTTTTTCATAAGAAAATTGCCTTAGCTCAAAATTTCCATTTAAAATCGGATTTTTGAAAATTGCTTTGGCATTAAGATTTCCACTTAAAAATCCATTCATTTTCCTAAAATCATCATTCATCAGGTTGGCGAACCCTAATAATTCAAGATTTTGGAAATCAATTTCGTAGTTGGATATACTGTCTGATTTTCCCTTTCCGGCTATTTGAAAGAACTTGTCTTCCGTAAAGAGTTTCACCCGGCCATTATAATCCAATCCACGACTTATTTCTATGAAATTGCCCCTGTTTACCCGCCATTTTTCTTTATTAATTATCTGTTGACCCGGCACAAAGGCCAATTTGAATTGGTTGCTATCCTGATATAAATTTGCTACGATTTGAACTAAGGTACTGGTATCGCTCTCAAGAATTTGAAATTTCGAAAAAACAGTATCCTTCTTTAAATGTCCGGCTAAAAAGGTAGCAGGAATCTCGATACCTGCTCCAATAATTGAATCCAGTGATAAAGAACTTTCGAATGAATCCCTTGTAATGGCAGCTTGCAATTGGGAATTATATAAATTAAAACCCTGGTAAACAATTTTTTGAGCGGTAAAGTCACTGGTTAGACTTGAATCAGCAGCGGCTAAATGAAGGGTCCCTTGAAGATTAGTCACTCCGGTCAATCCAGGTACTGCAATAGTCAAAATCGAGCCTAAATCCGGTATACTTACTTTGAAGTCACCAGTTTTGTCCCTGGAAAGGCTATCAGTGTTGATACTCTCAAGTGGTAGATGATTTTTGATAGCCAGACCCGCATAATTCTGAAGCTGGGTAACCGGAATATTGCCAGCATAGGTAAAGCTTAATAGGTCTGATGCTAAATTGATATTGGAGAAACTATCCTGATAGCTAGTGATCAGATTGAAGGAGTCTGCACGGTAAGTTGTATCTGCTGTTTGAAGGTAGACTTGATCCATTCGCAAATAACCATTCATTTTTGAAGGATCATTTCCCTTCAAATCAGCATCCAACGTGGCTCGGCAATCAAATATCCTATCATAAATATTGATAGCATTGAGATTACCTTTTGAAAGTTGCCCACTGATTTTGATATTGGGCAAGGTGTCTTTGGTATTGAGTGTGGATTTCACATCAAATGCGATATTGGGGTCATCCACCACCAGATCCAAGGCTACAATTGAATTTTTTAGGTTCCCGTTGGCTGATACTTTTTGATACGAGTACTCCTTCCATTCAAATTCATACAATTGTGATCGAAAATCCAATTGCATGGAATCGTACACAAAACCTGAACCTCTTACTTCGATATTACCGGCGATTCGGGTAGGCAATCCATCTCTTTTGATAAGTTGTACATAATTACCTGCTGAAATCTCTGCCTGGGCGCTATAAGATTTTTCATTTAAGTCCACTTTGGCATCAAGGTCCAATTGATTCCTTTCTGTAGAGGCGGCGATGGTAGTAGTAAATGCATGCTGATTGCCGGCAATTATACCTTGGATAAGGATCGGATTTCTTAGATCTGTTACATCTCCGGAAAGGTTGTTAACTAATTCAATAGAAGCATCTTTTACTATTGCCTGTTCAATCTTAAATATTCCTTTTATACTGTCGGCTGACCATGCATCATTCACCCTTCCATTTCCTGTTAGCTCTAAAGTATTTTTCCAATTGAGACCAAGAGCAGGTATAGCAATATTTCCGTTGTCAATACCAATAGATGAAGAAAAAGAAACAGGATTACCAAACAATGGCCTAAAATCAGAAGGAATACTATCAGGATCAGCTACAAGCTGATATAGGTTTTCAGGCACCAGTTGTTTTCCCTTTATCGTAAAATTTCCTTTTCCATTTTGCCATAAGGAAGCATCTTGAATGACTCCAATAACCGGAGGACCTGTTCCCTCAATAACAATTTCACCCTTTCCAATCTTCATCGTTAAGGGTTGAAGTTTGCTCTGCAACGTATCAAGGATCCCCTTTCCGGACAGGCTAATGGTTTGTTCATGATTAAGCGTTCCATCCATTGCATCAATTGAAAAATCGGCTTTCCCTTTCTCCAATTCAAGGGAAGGAATCGTAGTCGATAATTTTCCAAGGGTAACTTCCCCTACGAGGGAATCATTGCTGAACGATTGGTATAAAAATGAACCTCCTTCCATTTGAAGATCTACAACCTTTAATTGCAGATCCGGCAGGTAAAAAGGAGTTGGGGCTGGGTTATCGGACGAATATGTATATAAGTCTACCTTCAAATCAGGTGATTTCAGGTTGACATTTTTAAAGTCATAAATAGCCAGGTTCAGATTTAGACTGTCTGAAGCAAGTGAAGCGTTTTCGAATTTCCCACTAAAACGGGTACTTGCTCCATCATAATATTCGACACTGCTATTTT
>JAGQWW010000178.1 GCA_020436955.1 Saprospiraceae bacterium
GTAGGCGCAGCATAACATCTCAGTTCTCGCGAAGGCTCCAGAAAGGTGGTTTTTGAGCTTTCGTTAATCAGGATACTGCCATCGTAAAAATGGAAAGCCAAATCCCAGGCATTATTGTCGACTTGCGTTTCTGCATCATTACTCAGGCTGTAGTAACTCTGTAGGCCATAAGACTCACCTACTGATACCAGGACAAAATCCTGAGCAAATAAATTGGAACCAAAAAGTAGGAAGGTAAAAATGTAAGGGAAACGCATGGTTTTTATTTTGACCCAAAATTATAACCCAGAGGCTGGAGATACTATTTTTGGTTGTAAGCCTATTGTCAAAAAAAGGGTGTTCGTCAATTGGACGAACACCCTTTTATCCTTCTTTTTAAAAAGAAAATATTAGTTGAAAGTAGGTACAGCACTGTACCTTTCTACAAACTCTTTGTATTCATCCACCATAGCGGGTGAACCGATTGCGATAGTAGCTCTTTGATGCAGGTGTTTTACCGGAACATCCAAAATTCTGTCCAATTGGCAGGTAATGGCTTTTCCACCGGCATTTTCCACAACAAATGAAAGTGGGTTACACTCGTACAACAACCTCAATTTACCTTGAGGATATTTGCGGGTGTTTGGATATAAAAAGATACCACCCTGGAACAAAATACGGTGTATGTCACTCACCATAGATCCGATATATCGAAGCCCCATGTTATGGTCGGAGCAGTGGTCGATGTAACGACGCATCTCCAGATCAAACTTGAGATAATACCCCTGGTTCACGGAATAGTAATTTCCTCGTTCCGGTATTTTGATATCCTTGTGGGACAAACAGAATTCACCGATAGTTGGGTCCAATGTAAAACCGTTTACACCATTTCCTGTAGTGTATACTAGGATGGTGGAAGTGCCATAAATTACGTAACCAGCACCAACCAGTTCTGTACCTGCCTGGAAGAAATCTTCAAGCGTAGCAGATTCGTTTTTGTCGCTTATGCGGCGGTAAATTCCAAAAATGGTCCCTACCGAAACATTTACATCAATGTTGGAAGACCCATCCAAAGGGTCAAAAACCACAACATATTTTGGGCTTTTCCCTTCCACGCTACTGAAGGTCACAATATCTTCCAATTCTTCTGAAGCAACGGCTGCACATTCGCCGCTATTCTTCAAGCAATCGATCAGTTTATCATTGGCATAGAGGTCCAACTTCTGTACGATGTCGCCTGACTGATTTTCAGCATCAGCGATACCCAGAATATTGACTAGTCCGGCCTTGTTTACTTCTCGATTTACGATTTTGGCGGCAACTCCGATGTCTCGGAGCAGAGCGGACAATTCCCCGGAGGCAAAGGGGAAATCCTTTTGTCGGCGAAGGATAAATTCGTCCAGCGTGACAATTCGGTTATTCATATTTGGTTAGATTTTTTATTAGGGGCTTAAATTTATGGATATTTCACGACAAAGGCTTTGATATGGAACATTGTTTCCATTATTTCTTAGGAAAAAGAAATTCGGGTCAAGGCCTTTAAAAAATCAGTTAGGAAAGGGATGCTGTTTCCGCTTCTTTTTAACTTTGTAGTCAGAATCAAAAACTCATGTTTAAATCAACAGAAACAAGTCTGAAAGATGTGCTGAAGGCCATGGTTAAATCATTGAACATGAAACCCGGCCTTTACCAAAATCAATTACAGAAAATTTGGCTGGAGAAAATGGGGACTACCATTTTCAATCATACCAAGGAGATTAAATTATACAAAAACAGACTGTTCCTTACCATCGATTCTGCGCCTTTAAAACAGGAACTCACCTATTCAAAGGATAAAATAATCAGGATGCTCAATGATGAGCTGGGCGAGGATTATATTGAAGATGTAATACTTCGTTAGAACAGGGAGAGTACCCAATCCTGGATACCTAAAATTCTGGTAGAAGCCCAAATTACGATGATTACCAACATCCAGTAAGCTACCTTATCTGCTGAAGGATACCTTGATGCGTACCTGGCAGTTGCCCATCCACCAATACTTTGTCCGATGGCCATCAGTCCGCCAATACGCCAGTCAATCAGACCTTTCCATTGGAACAAAATGATAACAAAAACGGTGTAAAGTCCAACAGTTAAAATTTTAATCGCATTACTTTCCAACAAGCTAAATCTGGCACCAAGAACCAGGATAGCCAAAAAGAAAATACCCATACCCATCTGGATGAAGCCACCATAAAATCCTAAGGCTAAAAAGGCAGGAATTACAATCCATGCCGATGGTTTACTGCTGGTATCTGTCTCACGAAGCCACCTTTTCGGCTTGAAAAGGATGACAAACAACATGAAGACCATCATGAATCCAAAAACCTGACGGAAAGCTTCATTGCTGACATAAATGGCTACAATGGCACCAATGATGGCACCGATGGTGGTAGGCAGGATATATCGCCAGCTTCTTTCCAGATTAAATTTTCCACCTTTTTGAAATTCCCAAATGCTAAAGGCTGATTGAGCGGCTATACCTACCCTGTTGGTTCCATTGGCAACTCCACCGGGCAAACCCAGCACCTCAGTCAAAATGGACAAGGTAATAGCAGAACCATTTCCAGCCAGGGTATTAATGGCTCCAGCAATGGCACTACCTACTATAGCGATAGTAATTTGATAGGTGTCGAGCATTATTCCTTGATACTTTGGCAAAGTTCAACCAATACACCATTTGTACCTTTTGGGTGCAGGAAACAAACCAGTTTATTGTCAGCACCGCGTTTAGGCTTTTCGTTTAAAACCGTGAAGCCTTCCTTGCGCATTCTCTCCATTTCTGCTTCGATGTCTTCTACTTCGAATGCGATATGATGGATGCCCTCCCCTTTTTTCTCAATGAATTTTGCAATTGCACTTTCCTCAGCTGTTGCTTCCAGGAGCTCAATTTTTGTTTCTCCTTTTTGAAAAAATGAGGTTTTCACATGTTCGGAAGCTACTTCCTCAATTTTGTAATGTGGGACACCCAATAATTTTTCAAAAAGTGCATTGCTGGCTTCCAGGTTTTTCACTGCAATCCCTATATGCTCTACATTTTTCATTTGCTGAAATTTTAGGCTGCAAAGGTGGCAACAAATCTAATTTTTACCAACCCCTGTAGCGAGGAGGTTTCAAATTATTTAATCGAAGGTAAACAATGACCTGTCCGCGGTGATGGGTCTGGTGGTCCTGCATCAAATGCATGATCTGTCGGCCGGTCATCGGGCCTGCAAAGAAATCATGTACTGTTTCCAAATCCTCAAGCTTCACTGCTTCAACTGCATCTCTTGCATATTGATATGCATTTGTAACCAATGCCGCCAACTCTTCTTTGTTGGTGATATTTTCTGCACCTGTAAAATCCATCGCCGGTGTTTTCCCCAAATAGGCATTGGCCAGCCAGGTCATATTTTTAGAAAGATGAACCAATTGCTCTGCAAAAGTCATCTCCTCTTCTGTTGGCTTAAAGTTCAGATTTTCTTGCGGCATCAAGGCCAGGCATTCCAGGGTATAATCCCTGGCATTATCCCATTTTTTCAACCACTCTTCTTGCAGTGGAAATTGTGCAAAAACGGATGCGGAAAGGAATAGAAAAATTGGGGACAGTAGAACTTTCATGTTTGAAATTTTCCCCCCAAGGTAAGTATTCTAAAAACTAATCTGCGCAACGTACGCAACGTGTACTCTCCGGCATAAACATCAATCTGGCAGGCTGAATAGCTTGCCCACAACGGCTGCATTTGCCAAACCCATCTTCTTCCAATTTAATCAAAGCCATCTTTAAACTAGCCACACGCTTCCGGGCCGAACGCAAAGAAGCTTCCGCCACCGACTTATTTTGAATAGCGTCCATACGACTCACCCGCCCTATCGAGTTTTCCGGACTGATTGGCTTGGTCATCTCCTCTAATTGCTTTATCTCCTCTTCAAACTTGGCAAGCTGGAGATGGATTTTTTCGCGGAGGTGGGATTTTTCTTTTTGTTCCATGAAGTGGCTTTTGGCTTTTTGCTTTTGGCCTTTGGCTAACAACAAACACTTTATTTCAAATATTATGCAAAATTTTGACTTGAAGGGAATTCAACTGTTTTTGGACTATTCCAAGGTGGTTGAAAATCATATTTGAATTTTCTTTCTTCAAATAACCTAATCCTTCAGCCACCAGCAATTGGGTTTCCAATTCGAAGGCGCTTCCTATTGAGATCTCTAAAAATCTGAGAAACTCTCTTTCCGATCTACGACTGGTTCCTTCAGCAATATTGGAAGGGATAGAAATGGCTGATCTTCTAACTTGTGAAATCAGCCCAAATTTTTCTGATGGAGGAAATTCGCTCGTAATCTGGTAGACAATTTTAACCAAATCCATACTACCAACCCATACATTGTAATTTCTAAAATTTCTCATTTGTTTTAGTTTTCTTTTCTAAATGTAATGCTCCTATCATTACACTTCCAAAAAAGGAAACAAAATCCCCCCTCAATTCCATCATAGGTGGAAAAAACCAAAAAAGCCAATGGCCAAAAGCCAAAAGCTAATAGCTAAATCAACATTCCGGTACCTTCACCGATACATTCAGCGCTAAACCACCTTCGGAGGTCTCTTTGTACTTGTCTGACATGTCTTTGGCGGTTTCCCACATGGTTTTGATGATACTGTCGAGGGTAACTTTAGCCAAGGCCGGGTCGCTGGAGAGGGCAATTTGGCTGGCGGTTATGGCTTTCATGGCGCCCATGGTATTTCGTTCGATACAGGGTATCTGTACCAGACCTTCTACCGGGTCGCAAGTGAGGCCCAGGTGATGTTCCATGGCGATTTCTGCAGCCATTAGGACCTGTCTTGGACTTCCACCCATACATTCGGTAAGGCCGGCTGCAGCCATAGCGGATGAAACGCCGATTTCTGCCTGGCAACCACCCATCGCAGCAGAGATGGTAGAGCCTTTTTTAAATAAACTTCCGATCTCACCGGCTGTCAATAAAAACTTGATGATGTCTTCATCGCCTTTGTTTTCACAAAAAGACAAATAGTACATCAGTACCGCAGGAATAACACCGGCAGCTCCATTGGTAGGAGCCGTAACAACGCGTCCAAATGAAGCATTTTCTTCGTTAACTGCCAAAGCAAAGGTGCTTACCCACTTGGTAACATTGGAGAAGGACGAGCCACTAATTTTGATGGTACGCATCCAACCATTGATGGTGGTATATTCTATTCCATCCAGCAATCGTTTATTGATGGTATGGGCGCGGCGTTTTACATTGAGTCCGCCGGGCAATTCTCCATCAGAATGGCAGCCGCGGAAGATACATTGCAACATCACATGCCAAATATTGAGCAAACCTTCCCGTATCTCCCCTTCGGTACGCCAGGTTTGTTCGTTTTCAAATACGATGCGCCAGATCTCCATACCGGTCAGGTCCACCCATTTCAACAACTCCGTTTCCGAGTCCATCATGAAGGGTAATTCTACACGCTGCCTTTTGGCCTCATCATCGCCTTCCTGTATCACAAATCCACCTCCAATAGAATAATATGTCTCTTCGTGGAAGTTTCCATTTTCATACCGCGCCACAAAAGTGAGCGCATTCGGATGAAAAGGGAGTTTGAAATTAATAAACTCAATATCATCCATAGGATTAAAAGGCAAATCTTTTTCACCATTGAGGTGAATAAGGCCTCTATCATAAATATGCTGAATGATGGAATCAATTTCTTCTACCGGAATGGTAGTTGGATGGTATCCGGAAAGACCCAGCATAACCGCAATATCTGTTCCGTGTCCTCTACCTGTTTTGGACAAAGAACCGTACAGTCGAACGGTTATGGATTGCAATCCTTTCTTCTCAATGACGGAAAGAAATTTCCCGGCAGCTACCCAAGGCCCCATGGTATGTGAGCTCGATGGGCCGACACCTATCTTAAAAATATCAAATACACTTATACTTTCCATTGTAGCCATGACTTTAAGGGGAGCAAAGGTATAGATT
>JAGQWW010000179.1 GCA_020436955.1 Saprospiraceae bacterium
TCCGATGACATTATTTATTTCAAAATTGCCGGGGCCATGCCTTTCTACACGGCTGGTCCAAAAGTCAGCGACCTCTTTTAAAAGGGGATATCCTTTTTCTTTGAGCCAGTTTTTATCTTTCGTCAACTCATAGTATTTCCAATACGACCAACCGATACAACCGGTAATATGATGCTGAAAAGGACCGGTCAAAGCCCACACAGGTGTGTCTTCCGAACCATCGGCAGATGATTCCCAGGGGAACATCACGCCGTCATACCCATGCATAAATGCATTCATGCGGGCAGCTTCCATCCTGTCAAAACGGTAATCGAGTAGTGATTTAGATATGCCAGGCTGCAACATCAACAACGGAGGATACATCCACAATTCTGTATCCCAAAATACGTGTCCGTTATAACCCAATCCGGAAAGGCCCATCGGGGAAAGACTCAATCCACTTCCTTCCCTGGCAAAACTATATAAATGATACAAAGCAGAACGAACTGCCAACTGCGATGCAGGGTCACCCTCGATAATGATATCACTTTGCCAGAGTTCTTCCCAGACTAGTAAGTGCCTGTTGAGCAATCGGTCTATACCTTCCAGCTTAGCAAAAATGGTCAATCGCTCCGCTTCATTAAAAGCATCTATGCTATGGCCGGAAGAGATAGTAGAACCTACTACAGCAAATTCATAGGTCTCCCCTTCTTTCAGTTTTTTATAAAACTTCATCAAGTGGCGATTGAAATCCCAGTCTTCGTGAATGACATCAGGTTCTTCACCATGCTTCTCCCGAAAAATAAAACTGGTGGATGCTGCTACAGTCAATTTGCCGGTTGGGCTTTTCCCCACTGAAGACATCAAAGGAATAAGCACATGAGGTCGATCAATCTCAGCATAAATATTCCTAACATCAACCAGGTGGTCAGGAGATTCAATTACGCTATAAGGTGTTATGGTAACATCTTTCTTAGCCGTAATTTTTATGATGCTCATGGCCGTAAATGGCAAATGGCGTAAAGACATCAACTGGTGCTCCACCGCTACCTTGTCCCCAACATCATACGTTGTTGTTAGTATCGCCTTTTTCATATCCAGAGTCTGGGCATACCCTTGAATATCTTTCCGCCCTACCCTTCTTCCATCCACATCTAAATCCATATTGATGTGGTTAAAAGTTTTGAGAATATTACTCACTCTGCCGCGCTGGTAATTGTCATAGACTCCATTCAAAACCACATCCTTTACCTTCATAGGTTCCGGTGAAGAAACCAGCCCCACCATTCCGTTGGCTACCGTGATACCATAATAATTAGAGGGATCAATATTTTTTGCTACAATTTCCCAACCTTCCTTTTGGGCGTTAAGGTTTGAAAAGACTATCGCAAACAGGAATATGAAACCGGCTTTTAATCGCATTTTTTATCTTTTAAAATGGTAATTGCTACTTTTAATTTATAAAGCTAAAATAGAACTAAATCGATGAATTCCTGTTTCCATTGCTACAAAAAGTAAAAGTTACACTATCAAATAAAATCTTACCAGGCACCCTAAAAAGCGCATTATTCCTAACTTTGCAACCCGGAAAGCAACAAAATACCGGGTATCATATTAAAGCGACCTGATGAAAAGACTTGCAGAGGCTATCTTACCAACCAAATGGGGCAACTTCACCATGATTTCTTACGCTGACGCTGCGGAGAATCCTATGCCACATCTGGCCCTGGTTGCCAAGGATACGGATTTTGAAAAGGCAATATTGGTAAGGGTCCATTCTGAATGTATGACCGGTGATACCTTTGGATCTAAGCGTTGCGATTGTGGTGAACAATTGGATACAGCCATGCAAATGGCAGCCAAGGAAGGAGGAATCATTGTTTATTTGCGCCAGGAAGGAAGAGGTATCGGACTTACCAATAAATTGAGAGCCTACAACTTACAGGACCAGGGATTAAATACCATCGACGCCAATACCCATCTTGGATTCGAGGCAGATGCACGCCAATATGATATCGCAATTGAAATTTTGCAGGATTTGGGTGTAAAGGAAATTGCCTTGCTGACCAATAATCCGCTGAAAATAAAAGCCCTGGAAAACTCACCGGTTAAAGTGGAGAAAAGAATACCGCTAATCATTCAGCCTCAACAGGACAATGCAAATTACCTGCAGACCAAGAAGGATTTAATGGGCCATCTTTTAAAATAAGGAAAATTATTTAGCGCCTTCTACTTCAGGCATTTTGCAAGCCTCATCAGCCGTCTTACCACAAACAGTACACTCACCAATCTGATCCTTCAACATAGGATTGTTGGTTGCGCAGGTTCCTCTAAATTCATTACCGGTTACAATATGTCTGAGGTTGATTAGCATGAAACCTACACCATATGCAACGAAGATGATAAGAAAGATATACAAGAAGGTCATAATTGTAGAATGCTTTTGTGAAGTGGAAATGTCCACCGAAAATTCAACTAATAAACAGCTGAAAGAGCCTGTTGTTTAGACCGGCTATCTTTATCTTGCGGCTGCAAAAGTATAAAATAAAAGCCATGCCTGACAATACCATCCAGGATAAATTACAAGCATTTGAACGCCTTTTGGGCATTATGGACGATCTACGTGCCGGATGTCCATGGGATCGTAAACAAACCTTCCATAGTTTGCGCAACCTGACCATCGAAGAAACTTATGAATTAGCTGATGCAATCCTGGAAGAAAATCTTGATGACATCAAGGAAGAAGTAGGAGACATCATGCTTCATCTCGTTTTTTATGCAAAAATAGCTGACGAAAAAAAGGCCTGGGATGTGGCAGACGCTTTGAATGACGTTTGTGAAAAACTCATCAAACGGCACCCCCATATCTATGGTGACCTTACCGTTGAAAATGAAGAAGAAGTCAAAAAGAATTGGGAACAATTGAAATTGCAGGAAGGTAAAAAAGGTGTACTGGCCGGCGTTCCGCAATCACTCCCGGCTATGGTGAAAGCCTATCGTATGCAGGAAAAAACCAAACAAGTAGGCTTTGAATGGGAAAATGCTCAGCAGGTATGGGCCAAAGTAGAAGAAGAGATCGAAGAGTTTAAAAAAGTAATGCAGGAAGGGGAAAGCCAGGAAAGAAAAGAAGAAGAATTTGGTGATATTTTGTTTTCATTGGTCAATTATGCAAGGTTTGAAGGTATAGATCCGGAAACGGCTTTGGAGAAAATTAATGTAAAATTTAAAAGGCGCTTTGAGTTTATTGAGGCCAATGCCCCCAAACCACTGATAGAGATGAGCCTGGAAGAAATGGATGCTCTTTGGAATGAAGCAAAACACCTGGAACACAAGTCATAAATAGGCGACCATTTATGGGGCATGTTTCAACATATTTTCTACTTTTGTGCCCCGATTTGAAAGCGAGGTACACAAATTTATTGTACCTTTCGTAAAGTAGCAGTCGGAATAAAAAACTAAGAATAGCTTCGCTTGTTTCCAATATTGAAGTTAAATTTAGCGTAGGATTATGAAGAAAATTCCTCTTGATATAGTTGCCCTTTCTCATTCCGTAACACAATCTCATAACTATGCGGTTGTACTGGGAGAGCAAGACGGCCCAAGAAGGTTACCCATTGTGATAGGAGGTTTTGAAGCGCAGGCAATTGCAGTTGCCATGGAAAGAATGGTACCCAACCGCCCTTTGACCCACGACCTTTTTAAAAATACCCTCGAGACATTGCATATTGACCTTAAAGAGGTCATCATCAACAACTTGTTAGATGGTATTTTCTATGCAAGATTGGTCGTAGAAAAGAATGGCGAAATCATCGAAATTGACTCTCGCACTTCCGATGCATTAGCAATGGCAGTTCGTTTCAATTGTCCCATTTTCACTTATGAATTTATCCTGGATGCCGCCGGGGTAATTCTGGAAGATTCGGACGAGCAACAAGGTGCTGCAGCTGCCCCTAGCAAAACGCCAGCTAAGAAAAAGAAAAAAGAAAAAGCACTGTCTTCCTATACCGTTGATGAACTCAACGACTTATTGACCGAAGTGCTTAATCAGGAAAACTACGAAAGAGCCGCTGAAATACGCGACGAAATAACAAGAAGAAAAGAGGAGCAATAAGCTCCTCTTTTTTTTTATTTGATTATCAATTTCCCATTATACATTTTCTCATCCGTTTGGATCCGGTAAAGATAAACGCCGGGAGCCTGATCAATTAACACCTTCGCTTCGGTTCCACTTAAATTTACATTTTTCAACATCTTTCCATCTGTCGACAGCAGGTAAAAAGTATACGCTTCATTCAAATCGCTTTTAATAACCAATGGCGCTCCCTTTTTTACAGGATTCGGAAATATCCTGAATACAAAAGGGGAATAATGGACATAAATCCTACGCTCCTCAGTATAAAATTGCCTGCCAACTTCATCAATCATCTTCACCCTGTAAGTATTGATTCCATTTTCAGGATTTCGATCGAATATTCTATAATTGGTCTGGTTAGCAATGGCAGAAAAATCACTAATTTTTTCAAAGGACCTTTCACCTGATTTTCTTTCCACCTCAAACCTTTCCCATTTATTCACCTTTGAAACACTAAGCACCAATAAAGCTGTCCCTCTTGTTGCATCATAACCCACTTCAAAACCATCTTTCTCAGCAGTTCCGACAGTGAAGTTTTTCCGGATAATATATTGACCAGTAGTAAAAGGAGCAGGTAGGGGTCCAAAATTCAGATCTCCGGGATTTCCATAAAAGGCACCCAGATACACTCCAAGATCACCCCAAGTGTCCGTATCAGCATTTTCAAATCGATGGTCAAGCGAAAACAAACCATCCACTCCTATTTCTCCATTTCTAATGGTATCGACACCTAAAAAAGAAATAGAATCGATTTGCGCAATCGGTTCAGTTCCATACCAGTTTAAAATCCAAAATCCATCACCACGAATATCTCCTGGCGGTATGGTATTCGGTTGACCTTTTAAATAAGTACCTACCAAGACACCATTTTTATCCAAATCGCCTACTTCTACTAGCACATTAGGCTCTTCAAGACTGTAAGTTCCGTTTCCGCTAACATTTACCAATTCACTATTTCCTATTCCTATAGGTGCAGAAGATGTATTGCGAGTCACCGTACTACCCACCAATCCATGCGCAAATCCTGTACGATCAAGCACCATGTTGCTCGTAGCATTAAATTGATAATAATGATCTGGTGCAAAAGCTGTCCCAGGTTCTTTTATCAAATGGCGCATCAGACGAATGGTATCCGTGGTTATCGCTTTGTTCCAAACTGCAACTTCTTCTATTTCCCCATTGAAATACCTGCTACCTCCATTAGGATCGACTCCCAAATACCAGTCCGTATTAAATTCTTCAGGGTCTACCGTTGTTACATGGGTAGCATATTGGTTATTTAAAAATAAAGTAATCGAATCCGGAGTAACTCTCATGGCTACATAGGCCCACTCATCCTCCGGCACATTCAACCCACTTGACCAATTATATCCTCTGTCGTTCCAATGATATCCAAGGTCGCCGTTTGCACGAAGACTTAATCCTGCAATGGTATTACCTCCCCTCGCAAATAGAATACCCCCCCAGTCATTTTGTGGAGCTCTTCGTTTTATCCAGGCAGTAAAAGTAAAGTGGTTGGTTGCTTCATTGAATGCAGCAAACTGGACCGAGGCATCTACTCCGTTAAAATCCATAGCAAGTCCGGGCACTGTCTCCGGTTCACAGGCATTTTCTTCCAGCATTACCATATCTTCAATCGTCTTGCTATTACTACCTGCATCATTGCTTACTGTAAGGGAAACCTTATAGGTACCAATGTTACCAAACACCACTCTCGGATTCCGAATCGTATCACTTTCAACCCAGGCGGGTTGTGGATCAAATTCCCATTTCCAGCTTGCATTGGTATGATTCAGTATGGAATAGTCGTCAAAGTAAAAGGTATCACGGGTACAACTGGATGAATTTTTATCGACCATAGGCTGTGCTACCG
>JAGQWW010000017.1 GCA_020436955.1 Saprospiraceae bacterium
TGGAGGTTCCTGTTTTCCTGAAGTCTGTAAAAGTATACGCTGAAAACAAAGGTGGAAGAATCATTAAACTCTATGATGCGGAAGGAAATTCGCTGGCAACCAAATTGCTCAACATAACTGAGATAGGCGAACAAAGCATCGACCTAAACATCAATATTCCACGCGGTACAGATTATTATTTGACTATAGACGCCGGTAAATCGCTTGCCCACAATATTTCAAATATTGATTTTCCCTATGCCATAGACGGTGTTATTCAAATAACAAAAGCCAGGGACGGAGATGCTGATACCCGCTTTCGCTATTATTACTTTTATGATTGGGAAGTACATGCTTTAAGTGCTTGTGGAAAAATTCCGGTAGACCTGGTTCCTTCTACAACAGATACTGCCAGCATGGTTGATTTTGACCAGTCAGTAGATACCACCAACTTTTTCCCGGACATAGAAGTCCAGTTTACGGATCTTTCAGCTGATCCGGTTAGCTGGATTTGGGATTTTGCCAACGGAAACTCGAGTTTGGAACAAAATCCAACCAATACTTACCAAATGCCGGGTGTCTACCATACCAGCCTGACCATCAGAGATAGCAAAGGTTGTAACAATAGCGTGATTTACCCTTTGACTTTATTGGAAACTTCAGCTGTCAAGGAAGGAAATTCTTATGAGGAGCAGCCTTTGTTATTTCCAAATCCGGCCTTTGACCAAATCACCTTGTATTTGCCGGCATCTTTCATGGAACTTACCAAAGTAAAATGTACTATTTTGGATATTCAAGGCAAAATCGTGAAAGAGGTAATCCCTTCAAAAGGCTACCAGGAAGTTAATGTAGATATCAGCAACCTGCCTTCAGGCTTGTTTATTTTAACCACCAGCACCGAAAACGGGGTCATCGCCACCAACCGATTTGTAAAACAATAATCTAAAAGCATACTCGATCTTTCCAAGATAAAGCTTATCAGAAACGCCCTTGCGACATCAATCCCAGTCACAAGGGCGTTTTTGATCCCCCATCACCGATCTCCATTCCCCGATCCCCTATCGCCAATCCCTAATCCCCCATCCCAAAAAATAAACCCTTTTCCGGTTTTCCTGTTACACAAGCAAAACCATAAAGATGTTTGGACTATTCAAAAAAGATCCTGCTAAAAACCTTCGCAAGCAATATGATCTATTGTTGGAGGAAGCAAGGGATATTCAACGTTCCGGTGACCTGAAAGCCTATGCCAGGAAACTGGAAGAAGCAGAAAGTATTTGGGCAGAAATAGAAAAAATCAAGCAGGGATAATGGATCAAAAAAATTACTTACTGATTGGCGGTAGCACCGGAATTGGTTTCAGTCTGGCCAAAAAACTTTCTGCTGCAGGTCATACAGTTACGGTATGTTCCAGAACCTCGGGAGAATTGCATAGTTTGCCGGGCGTGGATCATTTTGAAATGGATATTTTAAAAGATGAAATCCCTGAAGGCGCAATTTCAGATAACCTACATGGAATGGTTTACTTGCCGGGTAGTATCAATTTAAAGCCTTTTCGTTCGCTCAAACCTGCTGATTTCCAGGCTGATTTTGAGATAAATGTGTTAGGTGCAATAAAAGCAATCCAGGCAGCAGAAGGGAAATTGAGAAAAACGCCAGGAAGTGCAGTTGTGCTTTTTTCTACTGTTGCTGTACAACAGGGTATGCCATACCACGCTTCGGTTGCTGCTTCCAAAGGAGCCGTTGAAGGTATAGTTCGTTCACTGGCAGCTGAATGGGCACCAAAGGTAAGACTCAACGCCATAGCCCCTTCACTTACCGACACCCCGCTTGCTTCTCGATTATTGTCCAATGAAGATCGCAAAAACCAATCTGCAGATCGACATCCTCTCAAAAGAGTGGGCACCCCGGAAGATATTGCCAACCTGGCACATTTTCTCCTAAGTGACGAAAGTGCCTGGATTACCGGTCAAGTAATGGCCGTAGACGGAGGAATAGGTGCATTGAAGGTATGACAGACGGAATCAATCTGGTCTGGTTTAAGCGGGATTTGCGGCTCACGGACCATGCACCGTTAAAAGCTGCAATAGAAGATGGGAGGCCCTTATTGATGGTTCATTTTTTTGAGCCTTCCTTGATGAAAGCTGCGCAAAGTAGTCCACGACAATGGCGATTTGTCTATCAATCAATTGAAGATCTCAACCTCCAATTGAAACCATATGGTACAAAAATATACCCGATCGTAGCGGAAGTGATACCGTCGCTGGAGCATATCCATCGCCAATACAATATTCAGAAAATATTCAGCCACCAGGAAACAGGATTGGCCATCACATATGAACGGGATAAAGCTGTTACATCTTTTTGTAAAGAGCATGGAATAAAATGGATCGAATACCAATGCAACGGCGTAAAACGCGGTCTTTCCAACAGGCAAAAATGGAAAAAGGACTGGTACACCTACATGAATCTACCTATTGATACCCCTCAATTTGATAAACTTATTCCTTTTCTAGCCGAGGAATCTTTTCCGGAAACTTTAAGTCAAAATTTGCCGGCCTATTTTTTTGAAAAAAATGACAACTTTCAACCCGGCGGCCCCACTTTTGGGAAGAAGTATTTACACTCCTTTTTAAAAGACAGAATAAAAAACTACGCAAAATCCATTTCAAAACCCCTTGAATCAAGAAAAGGATGTAGTCGATTGTCACCTTACATCGCCTGGGGCAACCTGTCAATCCGGGAAGTCTTTCAGGCACAAAAAAAAGTAAGCAAGGATCATCCATTCAAAAGGCATTTGGCTGCTTTTGCATCTCGTCTTCGATGGCACTGTCATTTCATCCAAAAATTTGAAATGGAAGATGAGATGGAATTTTCCAACATAAATAAGGGCTACGATAAACTCGAAAAAAATAACCGTCCGGATTGGCTCGATGCCTGGAAAAATGGTCAAACCGGGTATCCCTTAGTAGATGCTTGCATGCGATGCCTCCATACCACCGGGTACATCAATTTTCGAATGCGGGCCATGTTGATGTCTTTTCTGACTCATTCCCTTTGGTTGGATTGGAAAGAGGGTTCAGATTATCTGGCGTCCCTCTTCCTGGATTTCGAACCGGGCATTCATTATCCGCAGACGCAGATGCAAGCCGGAGTCACCGGTATCAATACCGTTCGCATGTACAATCCGGTCAAACAATCCTTGGATCACGATCCAAAAGGGGTTTTCATCAGGCAATGGGTGCCTGAATTGCAGGAGTTGCCGGATGAATTTATACATACTCCATGGAAATTGACCCCCATGGAACAAACACTTTATAATTTTAAATTGGGGGAAAACTACCCTGCCCCACTGGTAGACCTGGAAACATCTATGCGGGAAGCGAGGGAAAAGATCTGGGCCATAAGGTCTGATACACAGGTTCAAAAAGAAGGATTCAGAAGTTTAAAAAAACATACCCTTCCGGGAAAGAGAAATGCATAAAAAAATAGTCGGGATCGATTATGGCGCCAAGATGGCCGGTACTACTGTGATGGTCTGGAATGATGGTGAGATACTTCATTGGGCCGGAACTTCCAAAAATCAGGATGCTGATAAATGGCTTGAAAAGGAGCTGATTTCCCTTCACCCCGAATGGGTGTTTATAGATGCTCCTTTGAGTCTCCCGGGAGTATATACCGGTAACGGGGAGGATTATTTTTATAGAGAAGGTGATAAATTGTTACAGGCAATGTCCCCCATGTTTTTGGGTGGATTGACAGCCAGAGCCATGCGGTTAAAAAACCAATTGGACGGGTTGGGAATGCAGGTATTTGAAACCTATCCGGTAAAAGTGGTCACTAAGCTGGGAGACCTAAAATCTATGTACCTCAAAAAAAACAAAACTGCTTTACCCGAATTTCTATTGCACTTGGAAAAACAGCTTCCCTTACCCTGGACAACACCGCCTGAATCCTGGCATGGTGCCGATGCCTTTCTTGCCTGGATGGGTGGATACAGGCACACGATTGGAATAGCAGAAAATTTTGGAAATGAACAAGAAGGTCTTATTTGGATATGAAAAAAGAACATTTACCGGAAAAGATTTGTCCAGTGTGCAATCGGCCTTTTAAATGGCGGAAAAAATGGGAGAAAAACTGGGAAAACGTAAAATATTGCAGCAAAGCCTGTAGTAGCAAAAAGAAATCCAACCATGAAAACACTTAGGTTAATTCTGGGCGACCAGCTTAATATCCAGCATTCCTGGTTCAAGGAAAAAGACGAAGCAATAACCTATTGTCTTTTTGAAATGAAACAGGAAACAGGTTATGTCACCCACCACATTCAAAAAATAGTTGCCTTTTTTGATGCGATGCGCAATTTTTCCAAAAAGCTACAAAATGAGCGCTACAACGTAATCTATTATACGCTGGATCATCAAGACAACCAGCAGGACCTGACCAAAAATCTCAGATCATTAATCGATGACCAGCACTTTGAAAAATTCGAATACCAATTGCCCGATGAATATCGACTTGATCAACAGTTGAAAGATTTTTGCGAGCAGCTGGATATTCCTTCGGAAACATATGATACCGAACATTTTTACACCAGCAGATCCGAATTCAAAGCGTTTTTTGAAGGAAACAAGCAATACCTCATGGAGCGATTTTATCGTCACATGCGGCAAAAGCACAAAATTCTGCTCGACGATAAAGGCGAACCCGAAGGTGGCGAATGGAATTATGACAAAGAAAACCGTAAAAAGATCCCCAAAAATCATGTCCCGGTCCATCCAAAGACCTGGTCCAAAGATGTAGCGGCTATAGTCAAAATGATCCAGGATCAAAAAGTGGAAACCATTGGTACCATTAATGAAAATGATTTTATCTGGCCAACCACCCGGAAAGAAGGACTCGAACTCTTACACTTCTTTACTAAAGAATGCCTTGCCAATTTTGGTGACTTTCAGGATGCAATGACGCCTGAATTTTGGTCCTTGTATCATTCAAGATTATCCTTTGTCCTCAATGCAAAACTAATCCACCCGAGGGAGGTAATTGAAAATACCCTTGCAACATGGTGGGAAAATTCTGATAAAGTAAAAATCGCTGCAGTAGAAGGTTTTGTGAGGCAGATTTTGGGTTGGCGGGAATATATGCGAGGGGTTTATTGGGCACATATGCCGGACTATGCAACCTTGAATTTTTTCAACCATAAAATACCTCTCCCCGATTGGTTTTGGACCGGAAAAACCAAAATGAAGTGTTTGCAGCATGCCATTGGTCAATCTTTGCATTATGCATATGCACACCACATCCAAAGATTGATGGTTACCGGCAATTTTGCCTTATTGGCCGGTATTGATCCGGATGAAGTGGATAAATGGTATTTGGGCATCTACATAGATGCCATTGAATGGGTGGAAATTACCAATACAAGGGGTATGAGCCAATTTGCTGATGGAGGCATAGTAGGATCGAAGCCTTATGTGGCCTCTGCCAATTACATGCACAAAATGAGTCATTATTGTTCCAACTGCCATTACAATTACAAGGAGAAAACCGGTGATAAAGCCTGCCCGTTCAACTCCATGTATTGGAATTTCATGGATAAAAACAGGAATCAACTCGAGCATAATCCAAGGATTGGAATGGTATACAGAACCTGGGACAAAATGGATGGAAAAACCAAAGCTGATTACATTGAGCAGGCTGAAAAATATATATCTGACTTGAACAATTTATAACTCAATACTAAGCTATTGAAAATTGAGTTTGCGATTTACCCATGTTTATTTTCCCAAAAAAACATATTAAATACTTCAACAACTTTGTATCCGGCCTTATCCCTTTTAGCACAATGTAGAGGGATGCAAAAGGGATAGAGATTGACTTTTTGGTTACTTTTGGGTAAAGCCAAAAGTAACGTCAAAGCTCCCAAAGATGAAAATCCGATAACTGCTAAATAAGGATTTCACTGTTTCTTGCATCAATTTCAGGCCTATGAAAATTGCAGGATACTACATCCAAATTCAAAATTTAAGGCATTCTAATCAGATAGATAACCAATCTTAGATTGCTTATTGCGATTGTATAGACTTCTTTTTTAATCTAGGATTATTTATACCAGCTTTCATTCAAATTAAACTTAATTTTAATATAAATAGTCCCTAATGTTAGCAACTACGGATTTTTATTGTTTAATTTGTGAAAAAAATAAAGACTTATTACCATAGTTCATTGGAAGGTTTCCGCAATTTGCGGGACCTTTTTTCTTTTTTAGCCCAAAACGAAAAAACCCTGTCCCAGGGAATTGGAACAGGGTACAATCGGTTTTTGGGATAACCCCAAATATGTTTCCAAAGGTAATTCTAATTTGTAAAAATTTGGAAATCAGCCGGTTAATATTTACCCATCTTCTTTGCTAAAAGCAAAACAAACCTGCTTGTCATCCGTTAGCAAACTTTGGAAAACCCATAACAAGAACTTTGATATTATTGCTGATTCGCAGTAATTTGCAAACAAAAGAACAAGCTTCCTCAAAACCACATGAAAAGAATTTATCTCTCACTTGCTGTTTGCCTTTTCAGCCTTAGCCACATTTTCAGTCAAATGTGGGATGCTCAATTGCAGGATACTCTTTATGGCAATGAGTGGATTGACTTTTCACAACCTTCCAATTATCTAAAAATTCAGGTAGGCGCCAATGGAATTTACCGCATTCCAGCTGACCTGTTGCCATCTGATGCCAGGAATATTACAGCAAACCGATTTAAGCTTTTTGCTTATGGAAAAGAGGTACCCATGCACGTCACCACCTCCGGGAACCTTTCCAACAATGATTACCTTGAGTTTTGGGGAGAAAAAAATGTAGTACAGCTGGAAAAGCATCTTTTTAAATCGGAAGAAGAAATCCTAAATCCTCATTATTCCCTCTTCACTGACACCAGCACCTACTTTTTAACGTGGAATGGAAATAATGATGGTCTACGCGTTACCTCGATACAGAATGACATCAACAACCCTCCTTCAAAAGAAACCCATTACACAGCCACCTCGATGTTTATGGATCCAGTGGCGAGTATTCGAGGCGGTGACTACATCGGCGGACATGTCATTGAAGACTCACAAATGGATAATGAAGGCTTTGGAACGACACTGAATAAAACCAACGAATTTACTGTTCCAATAAAAAATGCTAACCTTTCATCAGGCAATGGACAGCTGATTGTAAAATATGTTACCTCCTTTAATGTCCCGCATAATTTTGAATTTCATATAAACGATGTTTTGGAAATGGCAGATTCTAATTTTGGATTTGCCATTCTACAGGACACCTTTACAATCACTCCTTCCCGATTGATGGATGATTTGGATGTAGGGTTATATGGTACCAATACAACTGTAAATCCCAATTCTAACCCAGACAGGTTAAGTGTAATCTTCGCCAGACTGGATTATCCCTCCAATTTTACATTTGACAATGAAAATGCTGTAGAAATTTCATTGATTCCAGCTAATAACAATAGGTATTTTGAGATAACCGGATTCGATTTGACTGGTGGGAAAATCACTATTTGGGACACCAACAACAATAGAAGACTCGAAGGCATAATTGAAAATAATACCCTGAAATTTGTGCTACCGGGTGCAACCAAAGCTCCGAAATTGCAGATTTACAACCAGGAAACCGGTGTCCAAATTCCTGATAATCTCGCAAGGGTAAGTTTTGAAAATTACCTGGACAACACCGGGAATTTTCTTTTCATCAGCCATCCAAAATTTATCAATAGTTCTGGAGGGGAGTTACAAGCATATGCAGCTTATCGCCAAAGCCCGGATGGTGGTAGCTTTGAACCTATCATCATAGATATCTATCAATTGTATGATCAATTTGGCTATGGTATCCAACGCAATCCGATTTGTATCCGGAATTTCCTTCATTTTGCCAAAAAGAACTGGTCCGATTCGCTGGCTTATTTGATTTTAGTGGGTAAACCTCGAGAATATATCGATATCAGGTCAAGTACTGATTTGCAGCTTTCGCATGACAAAACCTTTTTTGTTCCAACCTATGGTTTTAATGCTTCAGACCAATTATTGGCAACGGACAATTTCAAGTATGTTCCCATCTTGCCGGTTGGAAGACTTGCAGTGACCTCTCCTCAGGAAATTGGGATTTATTTGAAAAAGGTAAAGGACTATGAAAATACCCAAAGAAATTTCACCAATACGATAGAAAGTAAAGAATGGACGAAAAGAGTTGTACACCTTAGTGGTGGTGGAGATGCCAGCGAAAGGTCATCGATCCAAAGTCTGCTCGCTTCCATGGAAAGAATAGTTGAAGATGGGAAAATGGGCGCGGATGTAACAACTTTCTATAAAAGAACAGAAGACGTTATTATTAAATCGCAAACCGAAGGATTAAAGGAGCTCATTAACTCCGGAATATCCATCATTACCTTTTTTGGACATAGTAACCCAAGTGTTTTAGATTTCAATTTTGACGATCCGGAGAGTTACAACAACTTTGGAAAGTATCCAATGATGATATCCAATGGTTGTTTCTCAGGTAATTGTGCCACCGGAGTATCAGGGGTAGGTGAAAGGTTTATCACTGCTGAAGACAAAGGAGCAATCGGCTATTACGCCTCCTCCGGATTTGGCTTTACCGGAGCTTTGTTTGATTTAGGTTCAGCTTTCTATGCTAATCAAACCAATTCATTTTACGGCAATTCTATTGGCAATATTCTTTCTGCCTGTATTGAGCAATTAGAAAACAAACAAAGCCTTAGCCTTCAATCGCTTTTGCAACAAACCATCTACCAGGGCGATCCTGCTATAAAAATCCATGCTTTTCCAGGTCCTGACTACACCATTGACAGAGAAAGTGTATCACTTGACCCTCCATTTTTAAATATCGAACTGGATAGTTTTACCATTAATCTGGACATCGTTGACTTAGGTATGACTTTACCGGATACTTCATTTATGGTAAAGATTGAACACCAGTTTCCGGATGGAACCATCAACCTTTTGCAGGAAACCAGGGTTGATGCTCCACTCAACAGAAGCAATTACAGTTTTAAGGTACCATTCATTGGTGGAGAAGAGGCAATAGGACAAAATCGAATATTGGTAACGGTAGATAATGGAAATGAAATAGCAGAATTACCAACAGGTGCTGAAAACAACAACGAACTTCGGGACAATTTTGGTACAAAAGGAATTGAGACCTACATTGTAAGTAATGATGTGGTGCCTTTGTCACCTTTCAAATTTGCTATGACCCCAAATGGCACCCCTACCCTATCTGCAAGTACGATTAGTTTTTTCCCGGAGGTTCAGACTTTTGTATTCGAAATGGATACCCTTAGAACTTTTTCATCTGATTGGAAATTAAGGGAAAAAGTTGATAGCCGGGGTGGATTGATAAAATGGCAACCGCAAAAGGCGCTGGAAAATGGTACGGTATATTACTGGAGAGTAAGTCCTGATAGCACTGGCATAAGCGGCGGACTTCGGTGGCAGGAAAGTTCATTTTTATACCATGCAGACAATCCAATAGGTTGGAATCAAAGCCACCATCAGCAATACCAGCAAAACCAACTCGACTATTTTGAATTTGATGATAGCAACAAACTGAAGTTTTCCGATTTGCCAAGGGATCTAAAACTTAGAAATTATATCTATTTGTACCCCAGTCAATATCCACGGATTTATCTTGACAACAAGGTTATTTATGATTTCCAAAAAAATGAGGCCAACAAGCATATAAAAGCAGTAGTTGTATGTGTTTTAGATACAATTTTTGCTGAACCACTTATTAATGAGGGCGGAGGGATATACGGTAATGAAGGGGGGGATAATAGAAGTAAAAATGTATTTGTATTCTCTACTGAAAATGAACAGGAAAGAAGTGAGCTCATTGAATTTTTAGATAATGTGGTGCCTTCCGGATTTTATGTGGGTATCATGACCGTGCAAAGAGATTCATTTGAAAGTTATAAGCCGGAGGAATGGGCAGGAGATACAACCAATCTGGGTACGAGTATATTTAAAGTACTTGAAAAACAAGGCGTTTCTCAAATCCAACAACTTGCCCAAACGGGGTCAATTCCATACACCCTATTTTATAAAAAAGACGATCCCAGCTGGCCTGTTCAGGAGACCTTTGGTGATTATTATAATGTTATTGAGCAAAATACGGTGCTGATTGGCGTTCAGGACACAGCAATTATGACCACCCCACTCATCGGCCCTTCGCTAAAATGGAATTCTGTCCAATGGAACGTCTCCCAAATTGATACCACCGGTTATGACAATTTTAATATTGCGCTGTATGGTGTAAAAGAGGATAAAACAGATAGTCTGATTTTAACAACTCGTTCTCCAGGTGAGATTTTAATAGATGATATTGATGCCCAGCGGTTCCCTTATATGAAAATGGAATTTCATGCCGGTGATTCGCTACGTCGTACGCCGGTTCAGCTAGATTATTGGCGTATTAAATACTCAGAGTATCCTGAATTGGCACTTTCACCACAGTCCTTTTATCAATTTTCTAAGGATACCCTGGCAAAAGGTGAACCGCTACAGTGGAAAATGGCCATCGAGAATCTTAGTACTACCAAGGTCGATTCCGTAAAATTAAGATATCGAATTACCGACAACCGAAACAATACAAGCTTTCTGGAACAATGGCTGTATAATCTAGAAGCAAAAGACACGCTCCATACCAGTCTAAACCTTGCAACAGATACACTGGAAAATCTATACAATCTTGCGCTGGAATTGAACCCGGAAAAACAACCAAGCGAAAGAACCTACATCAATAATTTTGGACAAATCCAAACCTTTGTGGAAGTGGATCGGGAAAATCCAACCCTGGATGTAACTTTTGACGGAGAAAGGATTTTGGATGGTGCCATCATCTCGGCCAAGCCGGAAATCCTTATGATGGTGCGAGATAACAATCCGTTTTCGCTGCTTGATGACCCTGCTGATATATCCGTTGAGATAAAATTTCCGAACGAGGACAATTGGGAAACTATTCCAACCGATGACCCAAATCTTACCTTTGAACCGGCCGCCAGCGGAGATAAAAACGAAGCCAGACTTTTGTTCCGACCAACCTTCACCACCGATGGCGAATACCAATTGAGAGTTGGTGCTGCCGATAAAGAAGGTAACGAAAGTGGCCAGTTTGATTACCAGGTTGCCTTCCAGGTAATAACGGACACCAGACTCTCTAATCTGGTCAATTATCCAAATCCATTTACCACCAGTACAAGGTTCTCTTATACTCTAACTGGTAGTGAACCCATCGTCGATTATAAAATACAAGTATTGAGTGTCAGTGGCAGAATAGTTAGAGAATTGACAGCGATTGACCTGGGAATTTTAACACCGGGCACCAGATTAACTGAAGGGGCCTGGGATGGAACAGATACCTTTGGTTCACCTTTAGCAAAGGGCGTGTATCTCTACCGATTTACCATGCCGGATAATGGAAATGCTATTGAGACCTATCAGACAGCTATTGATGGGTTTTTCACAAAAGGTTATGGTAAGATGGTCATCTTGCGATAATTTTATCGTACAAGTCCCAAAATCTGCCTGTGTCTAATACGGCATCATCAAAGGTTGAGTTGTGAAAATTGACACTCAGATGATGGCCAAATGGCAATAGGTCCAGTTCTCTTTTGAATTTTACATAGATTTTTGCAGCCTTTTCTACTGCATTTGTGTGAGTTGTTGGATTATTTACATCATAACCTGCTTCTCGGAGTAAAGCTACATCCATAATAACTAATGGATGTTCAACAAATCGATAGGCCTCCTCTTTTTCAAAATTGTATAGCTTGTAGGGAAAAGAAGTTCCACATCGGAAACCTATACGATCGTTAAACCCTAGCGTAAAATCAGCCTTTATATGATGTTGGTCCAGAATATCCGGTGTCGTCGGAAAGTTCCAGCGCAAAAAATGTTGCCTATTATATTGTGCCTTTTCTTCAATTGTTTGCTCAAATACTTGCTTTTCTCTGCTGTATAAATCCTCGGAATTGGAGGCCATATAGCTGGGATGCAAACCCATTTTAAAGGCGCGCTCATTTCCTAGCTTTATAAGTTCTGATACTAAAGGATCTTCAATTTTGTAATGGTTTTCCAATCCATCAATTTTACCCCCTACCAGGAAAAACAGGTATTTTTCCGCATCCTCTTGCTTTGAAAGTAATCGTTCAAAATTCCAATATGGATCTGAACCTGATTTAATTATCTGTTGTAAGGTTTTTAAAAATATGGCTGTTTGCTTTTGGACCAGCAGTGTGTGCCCAAGTCTTTTAACCTTCTTAATAAATGTAGGGTACTTTAAAAGATAATCTATGTCATGGCTTACCTCCAGTCCGTTTCTTATTTTTCGAATAGGTACTTCCAGCGATTGAAGTAAATGATAGATCAAAAGGTCGACTACCGGGAGTTTTTCATGGCCTATTAAGCTATTGGTATGGCTTGGATACCTTTCATGTTCATCTCCAGGGAAGCTTTTCCATTCTTCGTACCGGCTGATGAAGAAAAAGATAGCCTCCAATACATCAAATTCAGATAAAACCCTTTTAAAAGCTAGGTTTTGAGCGTGTAAGGTGGTCTGATTAAAAAGCCCTCGATGTTTTTCCGTAAATTTTACCCAATCCTGCCTAAAATCAGCATCAGAATCGAGTGATTGTGGCTGTAAATAGCGGTTTTTTGCTAACCAAAGTCCCTCCCCTACCCTCTCAGCAGTATAAATTATTGCATTTCCTTGTTTTTCTTCTAGTGGCAGCGCTTGAAAAGTAGCTTTTCCCTGCACCAAAGGATGATGATTGATGAAATCCAATAGGTATTTCAACCGGGGTGAGGCATACAATTCTGTGCTGAGAGAGATTAATTTCATGCAAACCGTGGTTATTGGACTATTTTCGTCGTAAAATTGGAATTATTACGCCAAAATTCAAATGAGCATATTTGCATTGTGAAAATTAATCTTCGGACAGGCTATCTCAGTCATATCATCACCTTGCTTAGCGGTACTGCTTTTGCACAGATCGTATTGCTTATTGCTTTACCCTTTCTTACCCGGCTATTTTCCCCTGCCGATTTTGGTCTTTACGGTGTTTTTGTGGCTATCACTTCTATCTTAGGTATGGTAGCAAATGGAAGATTTGACCTGGCTATACTGATTCCGAAGAATGAGGAAGATGCTCAAAGTGTATACAAAATCTCCTACCAATTTGCCCTGGGATTGTTTTGTATTTTATGCATTGTAGCGTTTGCTTTTCCTGATCGATATTTAGGTGAATATAAAGCTTTGATTTGGTGGGTTCCTTTAAGCGTATTGCTACAAGGTTTATTACAACCTGCTACCAGGTGGTTGTTACGTTCCCGTTCTTTTAAAAAAATTACAGTAAGTAAAATAGCCGGAAGTGTTTTTACAGTTGGAATAAGTATCGGACTTGCTTTCCTTGATTTTGGTTTTGAAGGGCTGGTGTTGGGGAAAATTGGAGGGCAATTAGTTGAGACCGTAATCGCAGGTGGATTTTCAGCTTTTAGATTCAATCTTTTTAAATGGGATCAAGCTATCTTTTCTACTTATATAGGATTTTTAAAATTTTCCTCCTTTGAGGCCTTGTTGAATAATTTCTTTAAACAGATTCCAATATTGGCACTTTCGGGATATTTTGGAGAAGCACTCGCCGGGTTTTATACCCTGGCTATGAATGTTACTTCCAGGCCTTCCGGGATGGTTAGCCAATCCGTTAGTCAGGTTTTCTTCAAGGAAGGTAGCGAAATGGAAGAGGAGGCTTTCAGTAACTTTTTTCTAAAGAATGTGAAGGGTTTATTTTTACTGATTATTGTTCCTTCTTTGGTTGTTTTTTTATTTGGTGATGTAATATTTGCTGTTCTTTTCGGGAAGGAATGGTTGCAGGCAGGGATTTATGCTTCCTGGCTGATTCCATTTGTATTAATTACATTTATTAAGGCAGGAGTATCTTCAGTTATTGATCTTAAAAATAAGATGCGCAATAACCTTCTATTCGAAATGCTCTTTGTGGTGCTAAGTTTAGTCAGCTTTACTTTAGGTTGGTGGTTTACTAACGCTGATCTTGGTGTCATACTTTTTAGTGTTTTTAATTCCTGTTTGGGTCTGGTTCAGCTGTTCTACTTTTATAAGTGGTCGAAGTTATCTTCTGGGTTTCAGTAAATACTGAAATCTTTATTTCTGGTCCATTGATATTCCGCTTCTAGTAAAGGCTTGGTCTTTGTGACGGTAAAAGAGTCCACATTAATTAGTTCGTAATATCCTAAATTCACTTCTGTTTTGTTTTGTGTACTGAAATACTGAAATCCGTATGGATTCCATTAGAAATCCTGTTTTACCCATCTCTTTATTAACTTAAATTCAATTTGAAGGCATTTTAATGCGATTCAAGGAGTTTTTTTAGGAAATACATCCACTTGGTCAAATTTCAAATTCCTTCGCTCTGAAAGCTTGCTTTTTCAATCTCTGCATTATTTCTGTATTTCAGTATTTAAAGAAATAGTACTTTACTGATACCCTTATTTACGGATTTACGCTTTTAATGTATTTCTGTGCTTCTTCATTTACTTTTTTACAGTAATACTGATACCATTAAATATTTATTTATACATTTGCTGATAACTTTAAAACATTATTTCAGTATTTACTTGATTCAGTATGAAAATAGGTATTTCTAATTTGAAAGGTGGGGTAGGGAAGACTACCATTTCTCAAAATCTGGCAGTAGGGTTGGCGCACATCGGATACAAAGTATGTATAGTCGATACCGACCGAAATCAAAATTCAATTGCCTGGGTAGGGGAGCGAGATAATGATCTGCCAAACATTTTGGCTGTCGGTATAACCGACCCCAAAGCTCTAAATAAAATGATTGATCAATTGGATGCAGATCATGACTTTATCATTATTGATGGAACGCCTTCCTTAGGTGAAATGACCACGCGGGTTATCCTGGCGTCAGATCTCTTACTGATTCCAATTTTACCAAGTGGACATGATATTCGATCCATGCAGCTGTTTTTTGAAAGGTATGAACAGGCAAAGGAATTTAAAGAGGATATCCCGGCTTATTTCTTCATCAATCAATATTCCGAAAACATAAAATTGCACCAAAGCACAAAAGAACTTCTGGGGGATTTTGGTATTGGAATGTTGGAAACCAAATTCAACAGGAGGGTAGCGTATGCTGAAACTTCCATAACAGGCCAGGGTGTATATGAATATAATGATGAAAAGGCAAAGGCCGAAGTAGTAAGTCTAACTAAAGAGGTGTTGGAAATTGCATCTCAACTTGGATTCCTATAATTAACATGAGCAGGACTAAATATAATACCAATGGCAAAGCAATTTGATTTATCAGGATTGAAAAAACAACCGGTTAAAAAGGCTACCAAGCCGAAAGTGGATGACGTTGTTAAAGCAATACATAAAGAAGAGGAGGAACAAACCAGAAAACAACCTATAAAAACTGTAACAAAAAAGGTAGAGCCTGTAGTAATAATAGAGGAGGAGGAAAAAGAACCTCTAAAAAGAGTCACACTCGATTTACCAGCCTCATTGCATACAAAACTAAAGTTGAAGGCTGTTCATGACGAAACTACCATTAGGAATTTTGTGATTGATTTACTTGAACAGGCATTAGACTAAACTCCGATATAGTATAAACTGAAGCATTTAAAAGCTACAATTTGAGCGTAATAACGCCTAAAAGCTACAAAATGAGCGAGGTAAGTTTTGAGTTCAAAAGTAGAGGTTGAAAAGCTAGGAAAAGAGCAAAATTGATGCTAAATCAGGGCAAAATGTGTACTTAAAGCCTTGAAAATGAGGAATTCAGGATAAACTTATCCTTTAAAAGCTACAATTTGAGCGTAGAAACAGTCAAAAAGCTATAAAAAGCAAGGATTTGGTGCATAAAGCTAGTAATTGAGAGCAGCAATAACAGAAATACTATGAAATGAGCGCGAGTCTAAAACATTCATGTAACTCCATTTGTAGCTGTTAACCAAGCATTTAGAAATAAAGTACAATAATTCGAGCAAACAATTATGTTAATTTCAAATGTGTCCCGCCCTGATTAATAATTTTTTATTTCGTTCTCGTTTCTTTTCTGAATTCTTTTCCCAATCCAAATCATCATCGGGTATGCATTAAAAAGACGTGTTTTTTCTTTAGTTATTTTAAGATCTATTTTAGGATGCCGTTTAACCCAGTAACCATAAGCCTTTCAGAAGGTTAAAAGCTACAAAAGCAGCATGAAATGCTAGTTATACAGCGCTATAAAGCTAGGATTTGAGAGAGAAAACATTATAATTCACTATAATTTGAGCGTAAAAAGCTACTTTGTCTCTCAATTCCTAGCTTTTGGACTTTTATGAGTGACTGAAATAACTACTTTTGCTTCCATGCAAACAGAAATCAGACAACCTGTAAGAAGAAGGGACCCGGATAATCCGCTGACAGTTCAATCCAATGAACTGATTCATGCAAAGTATGAGATGACTTCATTGCAAAAGAAAATCTTGCTGATGTTGATCTCAAAGATTCAGCCTGATGATATAGATTTCAAACCTTACAGGATTAGAGCCCGTGACTTCCTTGAAGCAGCAGATCTCAAAAGCACCCAAATCTACGGAAAATTAAAATCCGCGACGGAAGGATTGTTGAGTAAAGTGTTTCATATCAAGAAATCTACCGGTATGTTGCAAATTACCATCTTGTCCAGTGCCGAATACTTTGAGGGTAGGGGAGTGATGGAACTTTGTTTTGACCCGAAATTGAAGCCCTATCTACTGCAACTCAAAGAGCAATTTACCATCGTACCACTAAAGCAGGTTTTGGGTTTGCGCTCTGTTTATGCAATCCGGATTTATGAAATGCTACAGCAGTTCAAGTCCACCGGCTTTTTCATTAGCAGGGTGGATGATTTGAAATATAAACTTAACCTGGAAGGGAAATACAAGAGTTATAACCTTT
>JAGQWW010000180.1 GCA_020436955.1 Saprospiraceae bacterium
AAAGCATATTCTTCTACTGTATTGATTTCAAAACTGGCAATCGGGCCAATGATTCGCAGGTAATCGTTGGAATCCAGTATAGGATAATTGAAAGCATATTCTTCTACTGTATTGATTTCAAAACTGGCAATCGGGCCAATGATTCGCAGGTAATCGTTGGAATCCAGGCGGTAAGTGTTACCAAATAGAAGGTGGCTTACTTTAAAGTTCCTTTCATTTTCTTCATTTTTGGCAACTGCAGAATCCTTTTCAGCTTTTTCCACAATAGCGATACTATCCACTTTTTCATACGACCGAACCTCATATTTAGTCAATGGTATGGGGCGAATAGATGCCCAATAGGAAGAATCTTTGTTGTAGGCAGTACTATCTATTGTTTGGCTGTAGTTGGATACTACCTCCGGTTCTTCCATTTGTTTGCGATCCTCTTTTTGGTATTCCTTCATCATTTTTCGAAGGTCCTTGCGGGTCAATTCTTCACCGGATTCCATTTTTCGTTTGATGTCTTCCAACTCTTTAGGCGTTTCTTTGTCCGCAGTTGGGGGAGGAGTGACGATGGATTCGTCAATGACATCAAATTCGACACCCAAATCGGGGTTTAATTCTACCTTGTAATCATTCACCGTTGCGTAATAATCATACACAAAGTCGAACCCAAAGAAAGAACCTTTGATATCGAATCGATGATTGATAGGCATCCAAACCGAGGGAAGAATAGGTTTGTACAACTGCTTAATTGCTACGCGGATTCCAAGTTTATGGGTCAATAAATCGAGGCTATGAATGGCCCAGTCATCTTCAACTATAGATATGTATCCTTCAAAAACACCTTCACCACGATTTCGTGGAGTTACTTTGATTTTATTGATTTCTATACCATCTTCAATATAGGAGCCTTCAAAGGAAAATTTATAAAAACCAAAAGCCCTTGGGCTCAACGGGGAGATTACTTCAACCAATTCAGGTTCGTAAAAACTATTGGTGATATAGGCCATCGGGCTGGTCGAATTGTCATTTCCTTGCTGCCTAATCTTCTTCACCAATTCTTTATAATCGTTGGGGCGTGAGTATTCGATTTGGCTGACGGTTTCACCCAAAAATGCAGAAGTGGAATCAATTCCTTCTTTCTCCATCAACTTTTCAAGGAAAAATGGGCTGTCCAACATCCTGCCGCTTCCTTTTACATATACCATAGCCGTATAGTGCTCCACTTGCTCCCGGTGATAAGTGGCTTTTGCAATAGCTTTGCGCATGATTGTATATGCAGGATCTTCGCGCCCATCCAGTACTTCAACTGTTTTCAAGTCAAAAGACTGGGGCATTAAGGTGATATTAATTTCTTTGTAGGTGTTACCTACGCCAACTTTTTGGGTTTCAGATTGGTAACCCAGGTATTGGTAGGTTATGTTGTAGCTGCCGGAAGGAAGGTTGATCTCATAATATCCATTTTCATTGGTTGCAGCACCGGATTTGTTTTCCTGGACGAATACGGTTGCATAGGAAAGGGGTTGATTGTTTTCATCCTTTAAAAAACCCTTTACACCCTGTGCATAAATAAATTGAGCAATTACCAGTAAACTGAAAAGTGTAATCCACCTTTTATTCATAATCATACCTTTTTAGAAAAGACAACTTACTTAATAGTAGGACAAGGTTTGCAATTGACCCTTAAATGGCCGCAAATTTTGGACGAACTTATTCAAAAATAAGTTACAGACAATATATAAAGGTAGATTAAGGAAGTCGGACTTAGTCCTTTTTCATCTTTTTGCGCATATCCTTTGGAAAAAGCTGTGATCGGCCACCACCCATAGGAAGGTTTCCTTTGCGATCCGGCTTAACATGCGCTTCCTCATTGATAGGACAACCCTCCTTAACTTTACAGGAACTTTGGGTAGTGCTTACAAAACCAATGGTGCCAATTACCAGAAGGGAGTATAAAATTGAACGCTTAAATTTCTGAAGCATTGATGTGGATATTTTCTTCAAAGGTATTAAAAAATAAAAGTCGATGGCAAGTACCCTACTTAAAACATTGTTAATAAGGAGGTTGTTGGGCTGAAACCCCTTGTTTTTTAAGGCTTTTCAGGGATTTTTTTATAGAAATATTTGGTAATGTGAAATCTGACTCTAACTTTGCCCCCGCTTTTATTTTTCTCATATTAAATTCTAGTGAAATGAATAAAGGAGATTTGATTAACAAGGTAGCAGAAGATGCTAACCTAACTAAAGCCCAAGCTTCTGATGCAGTAAATTCAGTAGTTGATGCTATTTCCGGTGCGTTGAAAGGTGGCGATAAAGTTACTTTGATCGGATTCGGTACTTTCTCTACAAGTGAGCGTCCTGCTAGATCAGGTAGAAACCCTCAAACTGGTGCTACCATCAAAATTGCAGCAAAAACAAACGTGAAATTTAAAGCCGGCAAAGAATTGACTGAAGCAGTTAACTAATTATTTGGTTAATCTTCATGAACTTTTACACATTTAAAGGGCAATCTGTGGAAAACATGGGTTGCCCTTTTCCTTTTTTAAAAAAGTAAATTTCTACTTTTGCCCTGCCTTACAACCAAGCCCCGGCCATATCCAAAACAATAAGTCTGACGTAGCGATCATTTGCAAACCAATATCTAATATTAATTTATGGCTGATATCAGCAATCTTACCCGTATTGCCTCTCAGGTCCGAAGAGATATTTTGAGGCAAACTCATTTTTGTGCTTCCGGGCACCCTGGTGGTTCACTAGGCTGTACTGAGTATTTTGTTGCCTTATACTTTGAGGTGATGGATTATAAAAAGGGAACCTTTACGATGGAAGGAAAAAATGAAGATCTATTCTTCCTTTCCAATGGTCATATTTCCCCGGTATGGTACAGTGTGTTGGCACGTTCCGGATTTTTCCCGGTAGTAGAACTTTCAACCTTTAGACATATCAATTCCAGATTGCAAGGCCACCCTGCAACACATGAACACCTGCCAGGTATACGCACCGCTTCTGGCTCATTGGGTCAGGGTATTTCAGTTGCCCTTGGAGCAGCTTTGGAAAAACGATTGGATGGCGATGATAAGATTATCTGGTGCCTGACCGGAGACGGAGAATTGCAGGAAGGCCAGATTTGGGAAGCTGCCTTGTTTGGAGCTCACCAAAAGGTAGATAATCTGATTGTTACGGTTGACTGGAATGGTCAACAAATTGACGGGCCTACCAAAGAAGTAATGGCATTAGGTGATTTGCAGGCTAAATGGGAAGCATTTGGTTGGGAGGTTACTGTGCTGGAAAAAGGAAATGATATGGCTGCTGTAGTGGAAACCATGCAAGCTGTAAAAGGTAAAACCGGCAAAGGCAAACCACAGGTTATTTTGATGAAAACGGCAATGGGTAAAGGAGTTGATTTCATGGAAGGTACCCACCATTGGCACGGAAAAGCTCCTAACGCCGAGCAATTAGAAAACGCTTTGGGTCAGCTGGAAGAAACACTGGGTGACTATCCATACAATCCAAATTATCATGCACAACACGCTTGAAATTAATACTATGTTAGATAAATATCAATCAACCGGCAAAAAAGCTACTCGTGATGGTTTTGGCGCCGGATTACATGAAATTGGAAAACGCAATGACCAGGTTGTAGCCCTTTGTGCCGACTTGATTGGTTCATTGAAAATGGATGATTTTATTGCAGATTTTCCTGAAAGGTTTTTCCAATGTGGAATTTCAGAAGCTAATATGATAGGCGTTGCCTCCGGTTTGGCTTCCTGTGGAAAAATTCCATACACCGGTACTTTTGCGAATTTCTCTACCGGTAGGGTGTATGATCAAATCAGACAATCTATCGCCTACGCAGGTAAAAACGTAAAGATTTGTGCATCGCATGCAGGTTTGACGCTAGGAGAAGATGGTGCTACCCACCAAATCCTAGAAGATATTGGCCTGATGAAAATGCTTCCCGGTATGGTTGTCATCAACCCATGCGACTATAATCAAACCAAAGCCGCCACCATTGCCATAGCCCAACACAAAGGGCCGGTGTATCTTCGTTTTGGCCGCCCTTCATGGCCGGTATTTATTCCTGAAAATATGCCTTTTGAAATTGGCAAAGCCATCGTGCTCAGCGAAGGTGCCGATGTAAGCATTTTTGCAACAGGTCACCTCGTGTGGAAAGCTGTTGAGGCTACTCAAATTTTGGAAGAGCAGGGTATCAGCGTTGAGTTGATTAATATCCACACTATAAAACCATTAGATGAAGCAGCGGTACTAAAATCAGTTGCTAAAACCGGTGCAGTTGTAAGTGCAGAAGAACACAACCGTTTCGGCGGATTAGGAGATTCAATTGCACAGACCCTGGTGGCTAATCATCCTTGTCCAATGGAATATGTTGCCGTAAACGACAGCTTTGGTGAAAGTGGTACACCAGACCAACTACTTGAAAAATACGGTCTAAATACAGAAAGCATTGTAGCAGCTGCTAAGCGTGCGATGGCCAGGAAGGGATAGGCGTGATGCGTGACGCGGTATGCGGAATGCGTGATAATGAGAATTAACAGTATGAGGTGTTATCAGGTAGTCCTGGTAGCACCTCATTTTTTATTAAAACCATAGAGAACTTCACTTATCACGCGTCACGCTTCACGCACTACGCGTCCCGCGCCCCGCACTCCTTTCATCCCAAAAAAGTCCGGTTACATCCAAAATTGGAGTTAAGAAATCGAAGGACCTCCTGATTTTGGACATTTGTTGTTATTTTGGCCAAACTAGATTAAATACTTAACCAAATTGATAAATCTATGAAGCGATTGCTATCAAATTTCTTCTCTTTTTGCCTGGTGTCTATGGTCTTTGTTGCAGCGAATGCACAAGATTCTACAGAGGCATTGGAATTGCCGGAAGGCGTAAGCTATGTTACTACCGTTGAAGGGATATCTGAATACAACCTGGATAACGGATTAAGAGTTCTCCTTTTTCCAGATCGTTCCAAGCAAACTATTACCGTGAACATCACCTATATGGTGGGTTCTCGCCACGAAGGTTACGGTGAGACTGGTATGGCACACTTGCTGGAGCACCTGGTTTTTAAAGGAACCCCCGATCACCAAAATATACCACAAGAATTGACAGAACATGGTGCCCGTCCAAATGGTACCACCTGGTATGACAGAACCAACTATTTTGAAACTTTCAACGCAACCGATGAAAACCTGAAATGGGCATTGGATATGGAAGCAGATCGTATGGTCAATTCCTTTATTGCAAAGAAAGATTTGGATAGTGAAATGACCGTAGTAAGAAACGAATATGAAAGCGGAGAGAATGATCCCGGAAACGTATTGTACAAAAGGGTTTTGTCTGCTGCTTTTGATTGGCACAACTACGGAAACGTAACCATCGGTGCACGCTCTGATTTAGAAAATGTGCCTATTGAGCGTTTACAGGCTTTTTATAGAAAATATTACCAGCCGGATAACTCAGTCTTGTTGGTTTCAGGAAAATTTGACCCTCAGACTACCTTAAATCTTATCAACGAAGAATTTGGAAGCATTCCAAGACCTGACAGGACAAAAGATCCATTGTATAAAACCTATACAAAGGAACCAACGCAGGATGGTTCGCGTCATGTTGAGTTGAGACGAGTAGGGGAAGTAAAAGCAGTAAATGTGGTGTACCACACCCCTCCGGGTCCGCATGAAGATTATGCTGCAGTAGCAGTATTGGATGAGATTTTGACAAATGAACCATCCGGACGTCTGTATAAAGCCCTGGTAGAATCTAAAAAGGCTGCTTACCAGTGGGGTTTTGCTCCCGGGCTAGCAGAAGGTGGCTACATGGTTTTAGGTGCTGAGGTAAGAAAAGATGGCGACGTTGTAGATGCACAAAATACTTTATTAGCTACCATCGATGATTTGTTGGAAAATGCTCCAACGCCTGAAGAGGTTGACCGTGCCAAAGCAAGGATCAAAAAGAATTGGG
>JAGQWW010000181.1 GCA_020436955.1 Saprospiraceae bacterium
ATGAAAGCGGAAAATACACTGAGGTTGATATCGAAGCATTTTTTAATGCAGTAGTATCCAAAACACCCGGCATTTCCGCCTAAATCACCTGAAGCCCGGAAGCTGTAAGATCGGACACCCGGAATTACAGCTTCCTTTTAAAAATTAAACCTATTGAAATGGACTTTATATCTCAATTCAATGTTCAACGTCTCGGTTATCTGTTGATAAGGGACATCAAAAAGAACTGGAGAAGTTACGCTGCCTTTATGGGCGGTTTCTTTGCCATCATTGTAATTACGAGCATCAGCTGGGCACTTGATATGGATGATGATGCTAAAAATGCACACCTCAATTTTTTCCCATTTGGATTACTCGCAGGTGGTTTCCTTTTCACGTCAGTTATTTTCCGCGAATTTGGAAACCAAACAGAAAGAGCATTCTACCTGGGAATACCGGCATCAAATCTTGAGAAGTTGTTAAGCAAACTTATTATCAGCAATTTCTTATTTATAGTAGTTGGTGTGATTTTGTATTTCCTTTTCTCCATCATTAACAATAGCATTGTCGAGGCGATATCAGGGATGGATATAGATACTTTCAATCCCTTTATGAAGGAAAATCTGGAAGTAATAAAGATATACTTTGTCCTGCATTCCATCTTCTTTTTGGGAGCATTGGCTTTCCCGAGGTATTCCTTGCCAAAAACCATATTGGCAATTTTTATAATCATCACAGTAATTTCGCTTGTACTTGGTTTGGTCTTTCGCATCACCTTTGATGACCTATTTGATTCAGCATTTCAATTCAATGATTTACGCGGAACCAAACCCCATCCAAGCATGAAATCTAAGATGGATAATTTCGGCCATCTAATGTCCTGGGTATTTACCTACCTGACAGCACCTGTATTGTGGATTGTGTCATATTTTAAATTAAGTGAAAAAGAAGTCTAATGGATTTTAATAATCAACACCCGATATTTATGCAAATAGCAGCAATGATTATGGACTCCATTTTAGAAAAAGAAGTCCATGCAGGAGAGCGGATTCAATCTGTTCGGGAACTGGCCGGCCATGTGCAGGTCAACCCAAATACCGTTCAAAGAGCCTTTTCATACCTCCAGGACCAGGGAGTGATTTTTAATCAGAGAGGCGTAGGATATTTTGTTTCAGATGATGCTTTCGACAAAATAAAATCACTGAAAAGGGAAGAATTTATCAAAGAGTTTCTGCCCGAACTTTTCCGTCGAATGGACCATCTCAATATTTCAATTGACGATTTAAAGCAATACAAAGCTTAAATATTTAACCAATACCTTTTTATGAAAAATTCGAATAAAATATTGCTTGGGATTATAGTTTTCTTGATTGCGGCTGGTTTGTATGCCATTTTTACCTTGAAATCAGGTATTAATAAAGCTCAAGAGGAAGCAATAAAAGGGAACAGCCAGGTTAAAAAAGAACTTAGAACGCTGGCAAATTTTGATGCCATCCATGTAAGTGGTCAATTCAATATTATCTTAAAAAAGGGGGAACAGAAGGTTGAAATTGAAGCAGATGAAAACATTTTATCCTATCTGATAACAGAAGTAAATAATGGTGAGCTTGATTTGAGAGAAAAAGAGGATCAGGTGCTAGATTTCACTGTTGAGCCTACCGTTTATATTAGCATGGAAGAACTTTCTTCGTTGATAATGAGTGGTGTTAGCGATGTAACCATGCAGGATTCCTTTTACACCGAAAATGCCAACTTCAGTATTAGTGGCGCATCTAATTCAACCTTCTATATGGGTTGTGAAAAGCTCAAAATAAATGTATCCGGAGTTGGTGAGGTATTTCTAAAAGGAAGTGCTCAAAGTGTAGATATGGGAATTTCAGGTTCAGGCGCCCTTCATGGTGAAAAATTCAAATGTGAAGATGCTTATGTTCGGGTAAGCGGAACCGGAGAGGCAAGTATTTATGTCAGCAATGATTTGGATGCCGGAGTATCCGGTACGGGTGCAATTTATTATTATGGCAACCCTGCATCAAAAATCACTAATATTTCAGGCGTAGGAGAAATTATTGGTCGATAGATTATTTGTTTAAAGGAAGGCTGATAATAAAAGTAGTTCCTACACCTTCCTCTGTGGAAAAACTAAGTGTACCATTAAAGAATTCGATAATCTTCCGGGAAACAGCCAGTCCCAGGCCTGAACCGGAAGATTTTGTCGAAAAGCTAGGTTCAAATAGTTTCGACTGGATATCCGAAGAGATGCCAATTCCATTGTCTTCCACTTCAATTCTTACCACCTCATTATCGGAGAGCACTCTCAATAATACTACACCAGGCCTATCCTTTGGCAATGCCTCTTCAGCATTTTTAATGAGGTTTTTCAACACGTCCGTTAAATGGACAGGATCCACTTTGATAAGTAAAGAAGCATCCTCTTCCAATCCATCCAGATAAAATTCTAGCGGGCTATTATTATTTTGCTTGTATTGAGCTACAAACTCATTCAAAAATGGAATCAGGTTTAACTTTTGAAGTTCCGGAGTTTCCATCCGGGCAAAGACATTAAATTGACCAGCTATCTTACTCAACTTGTCAACCTGTTCCAAGAGGTTTTTAATCAGACCATCCAGACGTTCCTTTTCTTCAGGATCTCGACCTGCAAAGGCATATCCCAGGTATTGGATATTTAATCGAAGTGGCGTTAGAGGATTATTGATTTCATGTGCAATCTGTTGGGCCATTGTTTTCCAGGCTCCTTCCCTTTCAGCCTTAGCTAATTCTCTGGCATTATCATCCAGCTTTTCTACCAGATCATTATAATCACGAATCAAACGACCAATGGTATCGTTTCCTTCCCATTGCAATTTTTCATTTGCCTGCCCCAACTCAAACATCCTTAATTTCCTGGCTAATAGATTTAATGGACTGGTAAGGATGGAAACCAACAATAATCCAACACCCCAGGCAAAGAATAAAAGGAAGACGTAAACATTTAAAAAGTCCCCGATTATTAACGGGATATCATGGGCCGCACCCATGGTATTTTCAGAAAAGAAGGTTTTCAAGATTGCTTCGGTTCCATTTTCAGATGACAGGGCAAATAATGTAAAATCCCTATCTTTTTCATCTTCCCCAAAATATATGGCCTTAGGATTTTTCATGACTGACGCCACCATAATCGGATCCAATCGAGTGGAAGATAAACTATTGGCTGCCGATGCATGCGAACTCACTACCAAATGCCCATCTTTATCGTAAATGTCAATATCGCAAAGGTTTCTTCTGGAATAGTCTTTTAAAAATCCGGTTTTGACCTGATTAAAATCCCATTCCAACCTTTCAATTTCCTCTTCCAATTCATCAGAAAGGTTTTCTGCATTTCTGATTTTTACCTCCTTTACGTACACCCGATTATTCCTGTTCAAAAAGAAAATGGTACCTACAGAAATAATAAAAAAGATGAGAAAGACCATACCAAAAATGGTCACCTGGATTCTACTTTGGATTGGCATACGTTGCCAGGATGCCCTTGGATCCCCTTTGGACATCCATTGAATAATCACTATACCAACAATCAAAAGAAGAAATAAAGAAAACTGAAAAGTGAAATTTGATATCCAGGTTAACACTTCTGACAGTGGCTCGCCTATCAATACAAAACGATCATTATCGTGTCTGTAAATAATAGCATCATAATCTTCCTGCTCAACTTTTTTCCATTCACCCGGTGGTGGCAATTCATTTTCAGCCGGACCTGCATCAAAGTCATGAGAATTAGCTCTGATAACCTTGTTTTTATAAAAAACAGCATAATTATAGTCTTTCAACCTTGTCATTTCCTTGTAAGGAATGGAAGGCAGATAAACGCTTTTAAAAATTTCTCTTTTTAAGATAAAATCCAGACAATACCCTTCTTTAAAATACACTTTATAAACCGGGTTGTCTCCAGGTTTACTGGCAAGAATTGGTTGTTCAAATTCATTCTGATGACTTGAAGTGTCACAACTACTACATCGAAATTCATAATTGGACGCGAGATATGGTGCATTTAACCACTTTTTTTCCCAAAATGCATGTAATGAAGATTCGGGTGTTCTGTCATCAACCACCGGTGGTTTTAGGCTTATCATTTCCAACATTGCCAATTCAGCAAGGCTATCGGTGGGAATCGCCAGCTCCTTTGCATACTTCAAATGGGTTCCACGATTGGTCTCTTCATGTAACCAAAAGGATAAACTTGCATTCAAGGAAGCCCCTATGAGGATAATCAATAAAGTGGAGTGAAAAATGCTGTTTCGATACCAATAAATGACCCAAAATGCCAGATACATACCCCCAACCAATGCCCAAAAAACGCCGGGCTCGCATATATAACAGGTTATTTGATTGATTGCAAACCCGGGAATAGCCGCTACAGCTAAAATGCCGACTTTTTTCCACCATACCATTTGGATTTGCATAGCTCTTGTCAGAAAGCTTTTTATGTACAAAAAGAAAAAAACCTCTGCTAATACCAGCGCTATTAATGCAAGGAACTCTTTCAGTTCTACATCGAGTACACGATAAACATTGAAATCAAAATGGGAAGTAGTAAGTAGCTTATGAATGAAATTTATAAGCAATGCCAATCCTAAGGGTATTATTACCCCACCAATCACCAATCCCGATACCTTCCGGAATTGCCCGCTATCTTTAGGATCTTGTAGCATAGATGATAATTCGATCTGAATTCATAAGGCAAGTTTTGTTCCATAGAATTTTTTTCGTCTCTTTTTAACTACAAATTAAACACCTTTACTAAGCGTATTTTTTACACAAATTGACCGATTGTGCAGGAAATCCGGGGAAATATTGAAATATTTACAGGAAATAGCCGCTACCAATGGATGGGCAAATCGTGATTTTCATAATGGGCGTTTCAGGTTGTGGGAAAACCACCATCGGTCAGAAACTGGCTGCCAGCCTGGATTTTGCTTTTTATGACGGTGATGATTTCCATCCCGAAGCAAACATCCAAAAAATGCAGGCTGGCATCCCTTTAAATGATGAGGACCGTAAACCCTGGTTAACCAGCATCAATGAATTTGTAAAAAAAGAATTGCCAGCAAATAACATGGTTTTTGCCTGTTCAGCTTTAAAGGCAGTATACCGTAAATGGTTGGAAGAAGGGCTGGAATCCAGCGTAAAATGGGTATTTTTAAAAGGAGAAAAGGATACAATCCTGCATAGATTACAAAACAGAACAGGTCATTTCATGCCCGAATCCTTATTGGATTCCCAGTTTGAAACCCTGGAAACACCCCAAAATGCATTGGTAGTAGATGTGCAAATGTCACCAGATGAAATCATAACATCCATCACTCAAAACCTTACAACGCATGGCTTCTGACTTAGGTATTATCGGATTGGGAGTAATGGGTACGAGCCTTGCCAGGAATTTTGCCTCGAAAGGAATTCAACTTTCCATATTCAACCGTCAAAATCCTCCTCATGAAGTAGACATAGCCCAAAAAGCAATCAGAGAATATCCTGAATTGGCGAATGCTCTGCCTTATTATGATTTAGCGGAGTTTGTCAAATCCCTGCAAACGCCCAGGTGTATTTTGATGATGGTGCAAGCAGGAGAAGTTGTGGACCATGTAATTGGTGAAATCTTACCTATGCTTGAGAAGGGCGATATATTGATTGATGCAGGCAATTCTTTTTTTAAGGATACTGAGCGTAGGATGGAAATGCTTTCAAAAGAAGGCATTGGGTTTTTAGGATTAGGGGTTTCCGGCGGTGAAAAAGGAGCTTTGGAAGGTCCATCTATGATGCCAGGCGGTGAAAGCCAGGACTATAGACGAATAGAGCCCTGGTTGCAAGCTGCAGCAGCAAAGAATTTTAATAATGAACCTTGCGTGCAATGGATCGGAAAAGGTGGCAGCGGGCATTTTGTAAAAATGGTTCATAACGGGATAGAGTATGCTGAAATGCAATTACT
>JAGQWW010000182.1 GCA_020436955.1 Saprospiraceae bacterium
CTGGCAGATTGGGAAGCAACTTTCCAGGAATGGATCTTCCAACCCGTACCAAAGGCTTTGATGCACAGCACCATTTTCTTCGACTATCGCCCTATTTATGGTAAAATCGAGTTGTCAGATGCACTAACTGATACCATTTTTGAATTTATCAATCAGCAAACCATTTTCTTGTCCTTCCTGGCTAAAAATGCTTTGGAAAATCCTGCCCCGCTTTCCTTTTTCAGAAATTTTGTCGTCGAAAGAAGCGGAGAACACAAGAATGAATTTGATATCAAAGCCAGGGCCATGATGCCTCTAGCAGATGCTGCCAGGGTACTGATCCTTTCCAACCGGGTTTCGAAAGTCAGCAATACGGTTCGACGCTTTCAAAAGATGGCTGAATTGGAGCCTCAGAATAAAGACTTGTACATGCAGGCTGCAGATGCCTATGAGACCTTGATGCGTTATCGGGCACTCCAGGGCTTGCAAAATTTGAATTCAGGCAGATTTTTCAATCCTTCTGAATTGAATAAAATGGAGCGACTGAACCTCCGTAACAGTTTCCAACCGATTGACGAATTACAAAGCTTGTTGAATTTGAGATTTCAACTGGCATACCTACGATAAGTATTGAGTATGTTTTTAAATAAAATATTCAAAAAAAATAAGGAAATAAACCCTCCAGATTGGTGGGAGACTTACACTGATTTCTTTAAAGTAAAATGGGATCGCTCCGTTCCGGTAGAAAGGGTACGCTTTATAGTTTTTGACACCGAAACCAGTGGTTTGGATTATAAAAAAGACCGAATCATTCAAATTGGAGCAGTAGAAGTTGAAAATTTTCAAATTAACCTGGGAAATTCACTGGAACTCCTCGTCAACCAGGACCAGGTAGGCACAGCCAGTGAATTAGCGGTACATGGCATTCGTCAAACCAGGATTGCAGCAGGATTTTCAGAAGAAGAGGCCTTGAAAAAGTTCTTTTTATTTGCTCAAAATGCCATCCTGATTGGACATCATGTAGCATTTGATATTGCCATCCTCAATCAGGCATTGCAAAATCATTTTGGCTTAAAAATGTTGAATAAAAGTATTGATACTGCTCAATTGACCCAAAGGCTGGAACAACCAGTTGGCTATCACCACCCAAAACCCGGAGAATTTGCCCTGGATAGTATTTGCAAACGATATGGCATTCCCTTGCACGACCGGCATACTGCGGCTGGTGATGCTTTTATTACTGCACAACTCTTTATGAAGGTGTTAGCACGATTGAAAAAGAAAGGGAACCACCGACTGGGTGACTTTATCAAAGTCTAGGGTTCGGGCACGATTACAAATCCATCTTCAGCATATAAAGAAAAGGTATCGTAAGGTACTTGTATGTATCCATTGTTACCCCAACTCCTACCCCAGGCACTTCTTATTTCCAGCAACTCATTGTCTTGGTCAAATCCAACTACTAAGACCGGTACCGTCATCGTTTTCTGCACGCTGCCCGGTTCCCAAAGCTTCTCTCCCCGTATGTCTTGGAAACCACCATCGACTTTCAGATGCACCAAGACCGGATTGCCCCGAGTCAGGGCTTTCCTTATTTCAAAAATCTTTTGACGAGGTTTACTAACGGTCCCAAAAATATGGAGGTAATGTCTGATTTTGTATTTCTGGGTTGCAAATACGGCACTGGAAATATTGGCAGCATTGTAGGGCATGATAGCGGCTGAGACTGTGCCGGTCTCCGCTAAAAATTGAAATGCATCCTCTAACTGGCCATTGATATTATTGAGACTGATATAATCCGGACTCAGATTATCTTTAAAATTTTGATCAAAATTGACATAAAACTCCATCATTGAAGCCAACAAGTAAGCTGCAGGGTCTCCCTTGGAGCCAATTTCCCTGGGTGGCATCAGATAGGGCTTCACGCTTTGTTCTACGATTAAAGACCTGCCGGCATCTCCCAAACCCGGCATGACAGGCATCAGGATATCGATTAAAGTCTGGTCGCTCACGCCCACATTGGAAGACATGGGTTTTAAATCACCATTAAAATTGGGAATAGAATCGGACTGTGCATTAAGGTCCGGGAAATGGATAAAAAGTAGGGTTGCGATAACAAAGAAACTGCCTTTCAACATGGTTACATTTTGGATGGTACCTACATGCAACGCAGTTGAAAGGCAGTTTCTTTTTTAAAAATATCGCTTTATCTAAAATTATTTTTCCAAGGTAGCAAACATGGATTTCAAATCAGTTGCATCTTCCGGTTTCATTCTACCGCTTAGTATCAGACGAACCTCTCTCCTTCTGGATGCACTTTCAAATAACCTTTCTTCCTCATCGGTCAAAGGTAATAGTGCAGGAATGGGCGTAGGCTTTAGCTTATCATCGTCCAATCCTACAAAAGTAAAGTAGGCATGGTTACATCTGCGTGGATTTAAACCTTTGATATCGTTGGCAAAAACCTCCACATAAATTTCAACGGAAGTAGTCCAGGCACGGGTTGCAGTAGCTTTTAGGGTTACCACTTCGCCTAATAAAATTGGCTTTTGAAAGGATACATGGTCGACAGAGGCTGTAACTACATGTCTTTCAGTGTGTTTACCGGCTGCAATACTGGCAACGATATCCATCCATCGCATGAGGTTACCCCCCATAAGGTTGCCCATCGGGTTGGTATCGTTTGGCATGACCATTTCGGTCATAACTGTATGAGAATCACTTACTTTTTTAGGACGCATATAAGATTTTTGGTTTTAAGGGAAACGTCAGCCACCCCTAATATGTTTAGAGCCACAAAATTAAATTTTGTACAGGAATAATGCAGAGAAAGATGACTATTTAATCATCACCCCTTTTTTATTGATGAGGGGTACTGTTGTAAAATGTTGGGGGTCAATGCTTCCTTTTACAAAAACATACTTCTTGTCGTACATATAGCCATCGTGCACAAAGCTGATCCAATATTCATTGGTCATCCCAAAAACATCGGGTTGGATTTGTTCGACAGTAGTAGCAGACTGGCCTGCAATTTTTTCAAAATAAAACCTGAATTGCGAAGTTTTTCGGTCCTCGCCTTCTATTTCGCCATATCCACGAGAGTGAATCAACACATCTTTTATAGGTTCTTCCTTAAAATTCAACAGGAAAACGTCCCAAAGGTCACCTTCATCAGCAACTTGTTCTTTAGGAGCTATAGCCAGCGCCAAATCTTCAACTTTGTGAAATGGAATGTCTTTTTTCATAACGATCCTACACTTCTTCAAATTCAAATTCAAATACTTCAGCAAAGCTTTTTTCAACCTTTCTTTCACTTCAAGCATATCAACAATCCTGCCTAACTCAGCTTGTAAAGAGGTAACGTCCCGGTTAGGCTCATCAATACCACAGGGTATAATATTTTTAAAATAATTAAGGTCTGTATTGATGTTAAAAGCAAATCCGTGCATAGTAACCCATCTGCTCATGTGAACGCCAATGGCACAAATTTTCCGTCTGGGCTTGCCTTCTTTCTCTGGCAACCAAACCCCTGTATAACCACTATCCCTTTCACCTTCAATACCATAAGTTGCAAGGGTCCTTATAATAGCTTCTTCAAGGAAGCGAACATATTTATGGACATCGGTAAAAAATTCGTCCAAATCGAAAATTGGATATCCGGTTATTTGACCCGGACCGTGATAGGTGATGTCCCCTCCCCTGTTTATTTTAAAAAAAGTGACTCCATTGGCTTCCAATTCTGCTTCGGACATCAACAAGTTGTCAATGCTACCACTTTTACCAAGGGTATAAACAGGAGGATGTTCGCAAAAAAGCAGAAAATGTTTAACGGTATCGATAGCTTCCCCCTTTTCTTTATGGGTACGATTTTGTAACTTTAGTGCGATGGCTTTTTTGAACAGATCAGTCTGGTAATCCCATGCTTCCTGATAGGCCATCCTTCCCAAATCCTGATAAATAACTTTTTGCATGGTTTTTGTAATTAACTGTGCAACACCATTTTTTTCTTCCTACAGCCTTCCCGATGATTACTTCTGATTTCCCGGAAGACGTTTTCACTATGGATACACTAGCGCATTTCAGACAATAGTAGAATCCCATGTTCTATCGTAATCGAACACAAAGTAAATTATCTGAGATGAAAAAAGTTGCCTGTTTAGCAGTATTAATTTTGGGTGGCTTGGCTGCTGTTTTTGCACAGAATGCCCCCGATTTTGATGTAATTGATGCTCATGGAATGGAGCATCGCCTGTACGAAGATTACCTGAACCAGGGTAAAACCGTTGTTTTAGAACTCTTCTTTGTTGATTGCCCTCCTTGTAACAGTATAGCACCGCTGGTGCAAAGCTTGTATGAATCCTGGGGTTCCGGCAATAATGATGTTGAATTCTTTTCTTTGACCGTAAGGACTACGGATACTGACCAAATGGTCCTGGGTTTTGAGGCCATGCATGGCTTAACCTTCCCGGGTATAAGTGAAGAAGGAGGCGGACCAATGGCTACTATACCCTACCGAAATGGAACCTTCGGATTTTATATTGGTACACCTACCTTTGTAGTTATTGCACCGGATGGATCAGTAAACTATGGCGTAAGAGGATCGGGTATGACTGCAACCATTGATGCTATCGATGCAGCCATTGAAGCAACCGGTGCAGTAAAACCGGATTTATCTGTTCCGATTTCCGGCAGTGTATTTACGGCAACCGGGAGACCAATTCCTAACGCTAAAGTATATGTACAGGGTTTTCCCAACAATTACGTAATGACGAATATGGCTGGTGCTTACACCCTGAATCATACCATGGATGATGGTGTAAACTATGCTATCATTGCAGAAAAGGAAGATGATTTCAATGTAGGAGTCACCGTTATTGATGTCCTGATGATGCGAAAGCATTTCTTGTATGTGGACACTTTTGACAATGTCTTTTTACATTATGCTGCGGACCTAAACGGTAACCTCAGTGTATCCAGTTTGGATCAGGTCCTGGCCACCAAACTATTGGCCTATGTCATCTTTGACCTTCCGGGAAAATCGAGTCCCTGGATATTTTTGGACTCTTCCTACAATTTCGACAAATTTTACAATAACCCGGCAGGTGCCAGAGGCAGGGAATTTAATAGTCAAAGTGATCTAAACAATCTTAACCTCGTCGGGGTAAAATTGGGCGATCTCAATGATAACAGTCCCCTCAATTAAATCACAGTCACTTGCAGGATGTTTGGATCCTGCAAGTATAAAACTGTGTTTATTGATTTAGGCTGCGGATTTAGTTTTGCAGGTGTTGATTCCAAATGGGGCATACAGGGGACAAAAACTCACCAGGCTGGTCAATACAAATACTGCTGCCAATACCAGCGCAATAATGCCTAGCGTACCGGAAATCGTATTAGTAAAATACAATGCAATTAAAATAGCTGCTACGATATAACGAATCAGCTTGTCGGTAGAGCCCATGTTCTTTTTCATGTTGATGTATTTTAAGTTAACAACAACGTAAAGATAATGTGATGACGGGCAAATTACACGTGACCAGGATCACCCCTTGATCTTAAATTTTAATCCTTCGTCTTCTATGGTGATAAGACCGGTAGTTTCCAATTTTTTGAGCAATCTAGAGATAACCTCCCTACTGGAACCTACGTCCTTTGCCATTTCTCTGTGGGTAATTTGGAGGGGATTTCCTCCGTTCAATTTGATTTTTTTCTCCAGATACGAGACAAACCGGTCTTCCAGGTTTCCAAAAAGGATTTGATTGATGGTTTGGATTAGATCATCATACCTGTTTTGATATTGATTAAAAAAGAGCTGATTAAAGGCCGGATAAGCTTTCGACCATTCTTTAATCTTTCCTACTGGCAACAACAACACTTCGCCTGATTTTTCAACTTCGGCAAATACTTTGCTCGGACTATCGGAATAGATGCTTGAAAATGACATTACGCAGCTTTCCTTCGGTTCAAT
>JAGQWW010000183.1 GCA_020436955.1 Saprospiraceae bacterium
ATTACAGGTGTCTGAAATAGCATTTTTAGTGCTGTTCGGATTTTGGTCAATAGCTGTTTTTCGTGGCAATATATCCATTGGAAAACCGGGATGGATTGGCTGGGCCATACTTGCCTATTTGCTTTCCAATGTACTAAGCACACTTTTTAATTTTAATTCAACTACCTTTCTTGACCTGATTGGAAGAACCTATCTGGTGCTTGTTTTTTTTGTATTGAAGTCCATTTTTGAGCAATCTCAATTTTCAACAAAAGGCTTTAAAATACTTCCCTGGATTTTGGCCCTTTCGGTTATCCCGGCTTTATTTGGATACACCTTAGCCCACTTGGAAGGAAAAGCCAATTTCCTGGTCTGGTTCTACCCGGATTACCCATATTTTGGAGATACATTCCGTACAAAGGGCCTAATGCAAAGCCCTAACCTACTCTTCAATCTGTTGGTTTGCCTTTTCTTCCTGAGTCTTATCTATCATAAAAGCTTCAATAAATGGCTTAAAGGCAGTGCTTTTTTGACAGCTGTTTTCACCTTTGCTAAATCCTGGTTGTTTTTTGGTGTTTCCCTAATTTGGTACCTCTCAAACCAGACAAAAGGTTGGATACGAATAACATTTAGGTTGTTTGCCTTTCTGTTATTTTTGGTGGCAGCTGTTGGGACCTACGTCCTTATAAAGAATGGAGATCAATGTTTTTTATCTGAAAATATACCCACCCACAGAGATAGCAGTGCATTTTACCAGCAAGACGGGTTTTGTTTCATACGAACCAGTTATGCAGTATTACATAGCACAGAAATCAGGGCGGGTGTCGATTACCTTCCCTTAGGTTCCGGTCCGGGAAATTTTATCAATCAGGTTCCAGAACTGAAGGAAAAGGGTTGGTATCCGCAGCATATGGAACCTTTTGAAGCGCATTCTACCCTTTTTGGTACTTTTTTCGAATTGGGTATCCCTGGTCTGGCTTCCTTGTTGCTCTTGGTGTATGCAATTGGGCAACAATTAAAATTGATACCCCGGGAACAAAATCTGATTTTTACTGCCTTATTTCTATTCCTTGCACAAGAAGCTATTTTTAATGATATTAATAACTTCAGGCATATTTGGGTCATTTTAGCCTACTTTGCAGCTTTAGACCATCATAAATCATAACCTTGAAAATCCTCCTCCTTGCACCGTACTTTGCTCCTTACAACAATCCCCGTGCTTTGCGGTGGGTTAGTTTGGTGCAGGCTATGGGCAAAATGGGTGTTTCCGTAACAGTGCTTTGTTCTTTTTTTAGTGAGTCTGTTCGCAGGGAAGATTTTAAGGTGGAGGTCATTCCGGTGGGATACAATAGTCTGCAGGAATTTCTGGCCATGCGCAGCAAAAAGGCCGGGTCTTCTGTCGGTACTACTAATAACTGGAAATACCTTGCTCATCAGCTTTTGTGGAAGCCCTTTATTTTTCCGGATGAGAGTTTCATTTGGAAAAGACCGGCCCTTTCAAAAGCCCTTTCCCTTTTGTCTGCTGAGCATTTTGATGCTGTTATTTCTGTTGGATTGCCATTTTCTGCTCACCTGGTGGCCAAGGAAATCAAAGCTACTTTTCCAGATATTACCTGGCTGATGGATGTAGGCGATCCTTATGCGTTGCAGGAGAATCATCCCATTTCTAATCCTGTTTTTTTTAAAAAAAGAAGTCATTTGTTGGAGAGGGAATGTCTGCTTCAATGCGATAGGGTAGCGGTGACCAACAAAGGAATGAAAAACAAGTATGCAGATACATTTGATGTGCCTAAGGAAAAAATCCGGGTCATACCTCCCTTAAATTCAATTCAATTTCTGGATAAGGCACCATCTGTAACCACTGAAACAATCCAGATAGGATATTTTGGGAGCTTTTTTAGAAATATAAGAGAACCAAAAATTTTATTGGATGCCATTGGGCATTTGGATGCGTGGGCTTCCAAGGCTAACCTTTCTATTCAATGGCATTTTTTCGGCAATGGTTTTGAACGTTTCAATTTGGATAAACGCATTCGTGAATATGGCCTTTCAATTGAAGTTCATTCAAAAGTTGACCGGCTTCAAATCACTACGTTTATGGAGTCCATGAACGTACTCTTGCACTTTGGTAATGCAACAGATTTTCAAATACCTTCAAAAATAGCGGAGTATATCTGTTCCGGTAAGTCAATTCTTCATGTGCAACAGATTGCCGCAGACCCGGTATTGCCGCTTTTAAAAAATTATCCCTACGCATTAGAAATAAAAACTCCTTTAGAAGAGAAGGATGGGTCTGCAGTGATTAATTTTTTGGAAAAGGCCCTACAACATCAGCCTGATACTGAGTTAGTAGAAAAACATCGCTGTAAGTACAAACCTGAAGAAATTGCTAAAGAATATTTGGAGCTTTTAAGGAGCATTTAGTATTTCCTAGCCAATGTTAGCTTTCAAAACATAACCCATACCAGGTTTGGTATGGATGAGCTTGGTCTCAAATCCTTTATCCATTTTTTTTCGTAGGAAATTGATATAAACCTCAATGACATTGGTGCCGGTTTCAAAAGTGATACCCCACACGGCTTCTGCAATTTCCTTTTTGGAAAGTACCTTGCCTTTGTGTTTTATCATAAACTCTAACAATGCGAATTCCTTGGCAGTAAGTTCAAGTTGCTTTCCGGCTCTGGTAACAGATTTAGTTTCAATGTTCATTACAAGGTCGCTAATACGCAATAGTTGTGAATCTGTATTAGGCTTGTCGTTTCTTCTTTTTAAAAATACACGAATTCTTGCGAGCAATTCCCTGAAATCAAACGGTTTTAATACATAATCATCAGCTCCGGTTTCAAATCCGGTTATTTTATGGTCAATTGAACCGTTGTCTGCCAACATTATTACAGGCGTATATCCGTCATCATTGCGGATCGCCTTACAAATATCATATCCACTTATTTCAGGTAGGTCTACTTCCAAAATTACAAGACCGTAATTTCTGGACATCGCCATTTCCAATCCTCTTCTTCCGTCTTTGGCTATTTCCGGAATAAATTGATTTTCGCGAAGTCCCTGATCTATTGCAGCAGCCACCTTTGGATCGTCAGCGACGACCAAAATCCTATTGTTTTCCATTGTAAAACAAGTTTCTTAAAACACCGATAGTATTACTATAGGGATTCTATTTTTATGGCTGTTCTATCTATAAATCCAAATTCCTTAAATAGTTACAGCTTTTTGCCATTTTTGTTAAAATTTAAGCTGTCTTCCAACCGTCAAAACTATTCATAACAGTAATGAAGCTTTCCTTTCAAAAGTTTAAACATGAATGAATTTCAAGCCTATTTTACGCTGGGCTATAGACACATTGCAGATATTAACGCTTATGATCACATGTTGTTCCTGGCGGTATTATGTGCCGTTTACAGTATCAAGGATTGGAGGAAGATAATTGTTATGGTAACGGCATTCACAGTAGGACATTCCATAACACTAGCGGCTGCTGTAATGGATATTTTTACTCTTCCATCTGATATCGTGGAAATTTTGATCCCGGTTACAATTGTTGCGACCGGTATTTCCAATCTTTTTCCTACCAGGGACCATTCAAATAGAAGAGTATATTTTTTGACCCTTTTATTCGGATTTATACATGGCATGGGTTTTTCCAATTTTTTGAAAGCAAGTCTTATGGAAGGAATGGACGAAAGCATTTTCACCCCACTTTTGGCATTTAACCTTGGAGTGGAAGCAGGTCAGTTATTGATAGTGGCTATCATTTTGGCGGTCGCATGGTTGGTGCTCGACCTTTTGAAACTATCGGAAAAATACTGGCGCATTGGTATTAGTGTAGCGGGTATCGTCCTTGCACTCCAGTTAATTTACCAATTGGTTTTTGTTTAAAAAGGTGATGCAAACACCTCATTTTCTAAAAACGCATCGTCCGTAAGGGTATGTAAAAAGGCCTCCAAATCATCCAAATCTTCATTGGAAAGACCCAGTCCCGGATCCAGGTTATATTGCATCAGGATGTCTACCGTAGACGAATATTTTACACCGTGATCATAATGTTCCAATACTTCACGAAGGGTTGCAAATCTTCCATCGTGCATGTAAGGCGGTGTCACTGCAATATTACGCAGAGAAGGCACCTTGAACTTTGCACGGTCCCCCGAATTGTTGGTGACTTCAAAAAGGCCCAGATCTGTGAAATTGCTTTCTTCATCCAAGCCATTGTTCATTAAAAGGTCGTTGGTAAAATTAAAACCTCCATGGCAGTGGAAACATTCGGCACCTTTTTCTATTCCTCGCGGATCAAACTCTGCAAAGTATAATTGCCTTCCTCTTTCTTCAGCTTCGGTTAAAACTTCTTCACCTCGTAAAAATCGGTCGTATTTTGAATTATTGGATACCATGGTTATCTCAAATTGCTCAATGGCCAGAGCAATTCGATCTGTAGTAACTTCTTCGTCTCCAAATGCACGGATAAATTGATCGCGGTAGGCTTCAATAGCCGATAATTTAGCCACAACATTGGGCAGTGTCTCGTGCATTTCAAGTGGATCCTGAATGGGTTGCAGTGCTTGATGGCGTAGGGTAGGGGAGCGCCCATCCCAAAAAAATCCGTTTTTGTGCCAGGCAAGATTAAACAGTGCCATTGCATTTCTGCGACCGGGCATTTGATCCACCCCGATACTAAATTGGCGAATATCGCTAAAACCATCACCCTGGATATGACAATCAGCACAGGACTGACTCAAGTCGCGACTCAGGGTCTTGTCATGGAAAAGCATTTTACCCAACTTAACTTTCTCTACGGTCAAGGCATTATCAGCAGGTAAGTCAGGCGCCGGAAAATCTCCCCATTCCAGAGAATAAGGACTTGGATCGTAAACGGGCGGATTATCGATGACCTCATCTTTGCAGGAAAACAATAATAAACATCCAAGTAAAAGGCATCCGTTTCTTATCATAATGGCAGGTTTGGAGTCAAAAATATGGATTATGGACCTTTTTTTAAAAATGACAATTGAAATGAAACGAATTATTACTGTCGTAAAATGAACACCTTTATTGATTATTGGCTCTTTTTTTAGTCCAAAAAATCAAATATGGAATGGCCATCAAAGTCAAAATTGCTGTAATCAAAAAGGTGAAAAAGAAATTTTCCGGTTGATTATCATACAACCACGCTGAGAAAATAGCACCACCTCCAATTCCAACTTCAAGAGCTATGTAAACCGTTGCAAGCGCCCTTCCTCTGTGATGGTCATCAGCCCGATCTATGGTCCAGGCAAACACAGTAGGAGCAGCTGTCCCTACAGAAAATCCAAGCAACCCTGAACCTGCCAGCAACATCCAGGCTGATTGTGCGGACCCTAAAAAGACAAGCGCACCACCAATCAGGACGATAGAAACCATTATGACCGGTACCCGACCGACCCGATCGGAAATCCTCCCTGAAATCAACCTTGACAAAATAGAACAGGCAGTAAAACTGGCAAGGAATAGTCCCTTATTTTCCAATCCTAAAAAAGTGCTCTGATCCGGTACAATGGTAAGAATAACGCCATAGCAGAAGTAAATCATGACCGTTACAATGGCCGGGGCTATGGCGGTAGTATCGATTATTTCGTGGGGTTTGATTTTTAAAAGACCCAGCTTAAAATTGACTTTCTCCTCCAGGGTCTCTTTCAGCCCTAATAAAATGAGTATAGAAATAAGTGCAAAACCGGAAGAAAGGAAAAACATAGCATTGAGTCCATAACCGTTAGCAACCCATGAGCCCAATGGTGGAGCCATCGAAGCACCTGCATTCATGCTTACGCCCATGATGCCCATTGCTTCGCCTCTTCTTTTCCAGGGCACAATATCAGCCACAAAGGCCGTAGAAGCAGTCGGTTTAAATCCTGTTGAAAATCCATGGAAAAGCCTTAGTAACAGAAATCCGGACACCGTAGTCAAG
>JAGQWW010000184.1 GCA_020436955.1 Saprospiraceae bacterium
GTTTATCCGCAAAGGACGCAACGAAAAAATAACAAAATAATTTCACTTACTTAATGACATCGCCCCTCAAGAGGGCATCTAGAGTTAGAGCGAGGTATATCTAGCAGCAAAAAACCATCATCCAGAAACCAGAAACTAGAAACCAGTAACTAGTCCCCCATCTTCCTCCTCACCCACGCTACCCTATCCTCCTCCATTTCATACCTGTTCTTTTGATAATGCTGATACTGTCTCATTTCCTTTTGAATAAACGGTAGTGCTTTATCAAAATCACCCAGGTCAAGGCGCTGATATATTGTACTAAGCGTCTTTTCTTGATCCTGTATGAAGTCTTCGTATTGTATGGCTACCAGGTTACCTTCGGCAATAGAGGTCTTTTGCTGCTGAAATTCTCGGATAGTTGCTTTATATGACTCAAATATGATTTGCTCGATGTGGTCTTCCTTCACCTCCTGTAAGCTGATTAGGGGCAAAATAGAAGCAAAAAGCTTTTCATTAGAGGCAAAAACCGCTGCAGGGTCACGTTCAAGGTAGATAAACTTAGCATCCGGAAATAGCTCCAGGATGGCCGCCACCCTGGCCGTATCGAAGGGACTTTTTACCACCAATCGCTTTCCATTGTTGGCCAGAGTAAGTTTTTTCATTAGATAAAGGAAGTTGGACTGCCATGCTTCTTTATCCTTCCAATCTCCGTCAAATAGAACGTATTTTTTAAAATAAGCCAGGAAGTTTCGAGGAAAATAGTATCCATGCGCCAACGAAGCTATTCCAAGATTGGCCATAGCAAATTCTGCTTCTTTGGGCATGTTGGCACCCATTTCAAGGTTATCCATCGGACGACTTTTGGGGAGTGCCATACGGGCAATCCATTGCATAACTTTTCCAAAAAGAAAAATTACACGCGGAGCCATAGCTTCATGCGTTTTTAAAAAGGCAAATTGAGGATCTCTACTTAGCAAATAATATAAATAGGTGGTGCCACTGCGTGGATATCCCAAAATGAAAACCGGACTTTGAACTTTTGTGTTGTTTATTTTTTTTCGAAACAACAGGTTTTCAATGACTGATATAGGCCAATTGAGCACCGTAAGCAAAAAAGCGAGCAAAAATCTGGGTACAAAACGAGGGGAAATGGCAAATTGATTGTCCTTTAAAAGCCGCCAAAGCAACAATGGGCTGCTCCCGCTGAGCATATGACCGTTAAATATGGGTGCCTTTTTAAAATCAAGTTGCATGGTTGTTCTATCTTTGGCGCCCGAAAAGTAACCTAAAAACAGGTTAAATGAGACTAATTATTGCTTCGATTTTGATGATGGGGATTTGGTTTTCTGCCACAGCACAGAAAACCCTTGTGTTTGGACGCATTGTCGAAGCAAATTCAGGCAGCCCGATTTCTTATGCCGGTGTCGCTTTCAAGGGAACAGCAGAAGGAACGTATTCGGACGAAGTAGGCAACTACTTCCTCGAATCTTCAGAATCCTGGGATACAGTTATCGTGACTGCCCTGGGATATACGGACACAACTTTTGTAATCGAACCGGGAAAAAGGCAGGAAGTAAATATCCGCCTGAGCGCTGCCGAGTATAATTTGAACGAAGTGGTTGTGCTGGCAGGTGAAAATCCCGCTTTTGCTATTTTAAGAAAGGTTATTGAGAATAAATCTGTCAACAATCCGGAGCAATTCAATACCTACCAATATACTTCCTACAATAAGGTCCAGTTTGACCTCAATAACTTTACGGAGCGGATAAAAAAGGATTTGGTCTTTCGACAGTTTCCCTTCATTTGGGAATATCAGGATACCATGCCAAATGGAGTAAGATACCTGCCCTTCCTTTTTAAAGAAAATGTGCGGGAACACTACTACCGAAAAGACCCTACTTCCTACAAAGAATACATCACAGCCAACCGAAATGTCCAGTTTTTTAAAGGGCCAAAAATTGAGGCTTTCATCAAGGAATTGTACCTCAACCCAAACGTGTACGACAATTTTGTGGTGATACTACAAAAGAGCTTCCCCAGCCCTATCCACGATAATTTTGAACGTTTTTACAAATATTATCTGGCCGATACCCTGACCACCATCGATGGGCTGCCTTGTCACCACTTGCGATTTTTTCCAAAAGGAAAAAGCGATGTGGCCTTTACCGGGGATATGTATATCCACGACGGAACCTTTGCTGTAAAACGGATTGATTTGAATTTCAGCATTGAAGCCAACATCAATTTCCTCCGTTCATTTTACTTGCGGATAGATTACGATTGGGTCAACCAGCAGTATTGGTTTGCGAAAGCGTTGAAAGTGTTGGCAGACTTCACGGTTTTGGAAAATTCCGAAGAAATGACCGGTTTTTTCGGAAAGCGGTATTCTGAATTCAAAGATATCCGGCTGAATGAGCCCATACCTGATACTCGATTTGCACCGGTCGAAACGATAATCGAGACGGAGGATATGGAATTTCGAGATACTACTTTTTGGCTGGAGGAGCGATCAGATAGTCTAAGTGTCGAAGAGCAGGAGATTTTTGAAATGGTAGACACCATCCAAAAAAATCCAAGGTTTAAGTTGATTAAAAAGCTATTTGTGGTTTCAGCAACCGGCTGGTTACCGTTTAACAATTACGAAATTGGACAGGTACTGACGATGTTGAGCTATAATAAGGTAGAAGGCGTAAGACCTAAAATTGGTATTCGTACACCCTTGAAGTCAAACCTGCCTTTCCGCGGGGAAGCCTATGTAGCGTATGGCATTCAAGACAAACGTTGGAAATATTACACCCAATTTGATTATTTCCTGCAAAAGGAATTTGGAAAACACACCGCTGTCGGATTTACGGTCCAGGAGGATGTGGACCAGATCGGTCTGAGTTACAATGCTGCCCGTATCGATAACATCATGACCTTTTTCTTGCGAACAGCAGAGTTTAACAACAGGACTTTTTTAAAAAGGCAATCCTTATATGTCGAAAGGCAATGGTTTCTTGGATTTGTAACCCGTTTGGGGGTTTATCGGGAAAACACCCAAACTTTTGGGAGCTACGACTTTTTACGGATAAACCAATTGGGCGAACAGGAAATTGTTCCTGATTTCAACATGAGCGGTATTCGGCTTTCCGGTCGATTTGCCTTTGGACAGACCAATATCAACGCAAAGTTTTACGATAGCGGCACCCAGTTTTGGATGTTGAAATATCCCACGGTATCCTTTGAATACGCCAATGGAATCAAAGGATTTTTGAATTCAGAGTTTGATTACCATGCGCTTAGAGTTCGTATTGAACACCAACAAAGATTGAATCGTCTGGGGTACCTGAAATACATCGTAGAGGGTGGAAAGATTTGGGGACGTGTGCCTTATATCTACATGGGAATACCCTTTGGTACCCAATCTATCATAGCCGATGATGCAGCATTCAATATGATGAATTTCCTTGAGTTTGTAGCGGATGAATACGTTGGCATCCACCTGGAACAACATTTCGAAGGATTGTTTTTCAATCGTATTCCCCTAATCAGGAAATTGAAGTTGCGATCCTTTATCTTTGGAAAAGTTTTCCTTGGAAAAGTGCATCCTGAAAACGACCAGACTACCTGGTTATATCCGGACAACCTTTATTCTATTCGAGAACCTTATTACGAAGTCGGCTTTGGAATTGAAAATATTTTAAAGCTGGGCCGCGTAGATTTTATTTGGCGTTTAAATTATAAAGACCATCCTGATATTTATGACTTTTTACCCAAACCTTCTTTCCAACTTCGTTTCTAGTTCCTTTTTGAGGAAATGGACAACTTTGGTTGTTTTGGTGCTTGTTGCTGTGCCTTACCTTCATGCACAACATCTGGAACAAGAAGTATTGGTGGAATTAAGACAAAACCTTTCAGGTGCATTTCAGGATGAAGTAGTAGCAAACCGTTTGTTTGAAAAGGTAAAAAACCAAAAATTCACTTCTCCCGAACTGATGGCTTATGTAGGTGGTGTATGGATTGCCCAATCCAGACATGTATTTCTTTTTGATAAGATGCGCCATTTTAACAAAGGGACCGAAATCCTGGATGCAGCTATCCGTACCAAACCGCATGATGTAGAAATGCGCTTCCTTCGCATGACTATTCAAATCAACGCACCAGGCTTTTTAAATTACAGTGACGCACTTGAGGAAGACAAATCCTACGTGCTACAACATTATGCTACAGCTCCGCGTGCCATGCAACAAAAAATCCTTGATTTTATAGGAAAGTCTGAAGCTTTTTCAACAACAGAAAAAGCTATGATTGGAATTGCCCGATAACTAATATTCGGAAATTTTACAGCTTATAGTTTTCGGAAGGCCTTTATCAGTCGAAAAACGAATAGCGAAAGGCGAATAGCGAATAACAAATCAAGAAACCCTTATACAACTGCATATTCCTTATAGTCCACTTCTCCTCTTATACCGTGTTTGAACATAAAATGAAGGAGTTTGTGACTAAAAGATCCACTTGGTATCTCCCCGGTAAAAATCCTGGTTACGTGACGGGCCACAAATAAATTCATGATGCGACCGAAGATGTGGCGGTCCAGGTGTTTTTTCATTTCAAACAAGGCTGGCAGTTTACCATTGTACCAATTGGAGATAATGGATTGCCAGGAATACAATTCAGCCTGGAAATCATGCTGATATTTTTCCATTGCTTCCAGGGTCCCGGCTTCAAGCGCTGCAGCTAATTTTACACCGCTGTCCATCGCAAGAAAAAGTCCGGTTGAAAATACGGGGTCTATGAATCCACCGGTATCACCTACCAGGGCCCACCCGTTGCCAAATAGTTGTTTGGACTTCCATTGGTAATTATTGTAGGAGAGTACCGGGCTAATTCTCTTAGCATCCTTGGTCTGCTCCCTCATCATGGGGTCCATTTTTATAAAAGTATCGAATTGTTCCTCCTTGGTACCGCCTAATGATTTTAAGTGGTCCGGATGCACTACTACGCCAACTGAAACTCTGCCGGGAAGCGGAATACGCCAACCCCATCCTTTTTCATGCAAATCAACATGGATATGGCCTTCGTCTTCGATAGTAACATTTTCCATATGGGCAAACAAGGCCGTATCCTTTCGCTCTCCTTCTTCTGCCTCCAGTTGGAGAAAACCAGGTAAATATCTCGAACGACCTGATGCATCAACAATCAGATCCACACCATTTTTAAAAAATCCTTCTGCTGCAGCTATAGTATTTTCATCCAGGCTAACCTTTCCGGTAGCTTCATCTTTTTCTACTACAGCACGATGGTGAAAAATTCGTGCTCCGGCTGCTTCTGCAGCTTTTAAAATGGTAGCATCAAATTTATCACGAGGAACATTATAAGCATATTCACTGGCAGTCCTGGCTTCATCGAATCCGAATGCCAAATGGTGATCATCATCCAGGCAAATAGTTGCACCAGGTTTGAATGTGCTGAAAGATTTGATTTCCTCTTCCACTCCCAGGAGTCGAAGGATAGGAATGACAGCGGGAAGAAGAGATTCACCAACGATTAGCGGAGGACGTTTGGGAAGATGATAAATCCCAACCTTATGTCCCTTCCTGGCAAGGAGGGTGGCCAAAGTACTTCCGGCAGGTCCTCCGCCAATGATGGCTATTGTTTTGCGTTGTGCTTGCAAGACTATCAAATATTAAAACTGAAATGCAACTCCACCCTTAATTGCAGCAATATCATAACCAACCTCTGCAAAAACACCAAAAGTAGGAGAGAAATAATATCTAATACCTGCTGTTAGAGATGGGAAAACATCAAAATCGTTATAATCTAGATTAGAGTTTCCATCATAAGTAAAGCTGGTACTTCTAAAATTAATACCAACAGCACCATAAACGTCAAGATTTTCTACAGGAATAACAGTAAAGTGGTAAGTTCCTCTTGGTGCAAATCCAATTTCAAATGCATTGTAACCAGGCGT
>JAGQWW010000185.1 GCA_020436955.1 Saprospiraceae bacterium
GAATTTCCTTACCATCGATATCCAGCAATCTTATTGTGCTACTTTCTAAAAGCGGTTCATCAAAAGCAACATTAAATATGGTGCCGGTGGCTGGTTGAGGATAAACTGAAAAGGACGTCTGGTTAGCAACTGGATTGAAAATACCGGAACTGTTATCTACTATTCCTTTTTGGTACCACAAACCACTTGCATCGGTAAAAATCAAATGAAAAAAGCCATCGTCATAAGCAAGTGCGGGATTTTCCTGGTTTTGATTCAAGGCTGCTATCCTTCCAATATTTTGCTCCAATCCTTTTCTTCCTGTTTTGGAAAGGGCAAACATCAAATCTGCACCGGTACCTGAAAAGCCATTTTCTACCCACACCATGCCGAGGGTATCCCCTTCTCCGGCTAAGATGGGACTATTTTGAGATCCATTGGAGGTGAGCGGGAATTGATAACTTTCTCCTGCAACCTGGTTTGTCCTGTCAAAATAATTGAGGTAAACCCTTCCCTTGCCGGAAGCACCACTATGAAAAGCTACCAATATGGTATCAGGACGATAACCATGAATGGATGGTTTGCTGATTGGGCAAAATGAAATATTCCAATCAGTATCGTCTACATCCACTGCACTCGAATACGTGCTTCCATTATCTACACTCTGACTCACCCAGATATCTCTTCTATTGCCAGGGTTATTTCGAAATGCCAAAAATACTTCATCCCCTTCCATCAAAATATCTGACGGACAACATTCACATACATAGGTTCCTTCCGCCGGTTCGCTTGCTACAACAAATGGTAAAAAGCTATCACCTCCGTTGTCAGAATATACCGTTGCATATCTTGCTTCTTGCTCCGAAGCGGTTTCCCATAAGGTAGCAATTAGAGGATTCCCTTGATCATCCACTTCAATTGAAGAAAGCGTTGCAATCTTGTTATCAGGTGGTTCGAAGGCCAAAACGGGAGGAAAAAAGGTCTGGCCTCCATCATTTGACTTGGCTAGATATAAATTACTACCTGACTCAAATACGATATAAACTGAGTCTGCATGGGTCGCCATATCCAGGCCAGCAAAAGAAAAAAAGCGGGGTGTCAAACCACCTTTATCTGCAAATGATGGTGATTGGGGAATACCATCCACTATTCTAATCACTTTAATATTCCGACCACTTCCCTGGCCTAGCATGACCAATGGATCGCCATTAGAAAGCATGTCAATTCGCACTGAAGATGCACCATCACTAACTGACCCAAGTTTTATTGGATCCAACCAGGTAATACCATTTTGTGCACTGGAAATTAAGACAAAGAAAAAGGCCGTTAAAAAAGGGAATAAAACTCGCATGGTTCAGGTTTTAGTTTGTAAGATAATTACTGGTGACTCATTTATGGGAATAAAATATGGATTCTACTGTCATTCCAATTGACCCTGCCAATCTTTTTGTTTAATTCAGCCATAATTTGGTTTAAATGCAATAAAAAAGGAGGCCCGTTAAGGGAGCCTCCTTTTTTAATACTATATTTTGAATAATACTATTTTCCAATTGAAGCATACAAATTGGATGCTTCCGTCTTATTTGGGTCAATGACCAATGCCTTTTGACAATCCAATTGAGCAGATATTCTGTTACCTAATCTTGCGTTCGCTACCGCACGCTGGTAATAAAATTCAGCGTTTTCAGGTTCCATCACTACCGCCTTGTTCAATTTTTCTACTGCTTGTTCGTATTGATTGAGGTGAAGGCAAGCCATGCCATTTGCGTAATATGCTGTTGGATTTTGCCAATCCATACCTACTGCTTTTACAGCCAATGATTTTGCTTCTTCCAATTCACCCTTTTTTATCTTAGCCAATGCCAATTGAGCGAAGGAAGCACTGGTTGGAAGCACCTGATTACTAGCTTCAAGATGGCTGATACTTTTGTCTATTTGTCCAACCTGGTAATAAGCTAAACCAAGATTATAATCCATGTAGGGATTTTTTATTCCACTGCGACCCGCGGTTAAAAACTGGTCGATAGCCATAGGATACTGCTTTCTGGCCATCATGATTTCACCATAAATCCAGGCAATCTCACCGGTCTGTGAACCACCAAACTCAAGGCAATTTTGAATGTCAAAAAAGGCGGCATCAGCATCACCAATCCTTAAATAAGTCCTAGCCCTGTATAGGTATACATTTGGGTTATCTTGTTTTTCAAGGATAGCTGAAAAGTCCTGGATAGCATTTCCGAATTCTCCGTTGTAGAAACAAGCCAAACCATGCATTTCAAGCGCTTCAAAATCATATTGATTTTTTAAAAGTACCTGTTCAAAATCTGCTTTAGCAGAAACGTACCTGCCTGATTGTAGATGACAATACCCGCGATTAAATCGAGCTTTATCCATCATAGGATTAAAATCCAGCAAAAGATTGTAAACCTGGGCAGCTTCATCCCATTGGCCATTATCTTGAAAAGCAGCAGCTTTTTCATAATAAGCGTCTAATTCGGCTTGCTGGCTGTAACCAATTTTTGGAAAAAGGAGAGAAACTCCTAGCAAAAGGAGCATTGGTGTGGTTAAGTGTTTCATGAGTGTTTGATAATTTGTAGAACAAATATTAAGAATTGCTACCATATGTGCAAAAAACTTTTTATCAAATTTTTACACATATTAAAATTATTTATATTAAATTGCAATACTTAATAAAACTTTTCCCGAGAAAACTCACCCATTAAGGATGTAATATCCTTCTACGAGAAAAAACACATTTAGATTTAGAGGCATGCACTTTTTTTAAAAAAAGAAAAGTGGCATTCTTTTTGTCGTATTATAATTTTTTATAATATGTTTTCACCGTCCCCCCGGTTGAAAACTAGCAAACAACTTAAATAAAGGTAAAAGGCTGTCATAGCAAACAGACTTAACAAGCGCTTTCACACTCAGAATTTTAAAGTCTTAAAACTCAGAACAAATGCTTGTTAAAAAAACCCTGCTGACAGCCATCAGCATGTGCGTAATGCTTATAGGCTTGCGTGCAGACAACGAAATTGACAAACGCTTGTACATTGAAAAGTACAAGGACATTGCCATGGAACACTATAAAGCAATGGGTATTCCTGCCAGCATCAAACTGGCACAGGCTTTACTGGAATCCCGCTTTGGCCAAAGTGACCTGGCAAAAGAAGCAAACAATCATTTTGGCATCAAATGCAAAAGTGATTGGGAAGGTGGATCGTATATGCAAGAAGATGACGACTTCGATGAAGAAGGTAATCTTATAAAATCCTGCTTCCGTTCATACAATACAGCTGAAGAGTCTTTTATTGACCATTCTGTCTTTTTGAAAAGCAATCGCCGTTATGAAGAGCTATTCACCTATGGCAATGACTACAAAAAGTGGGCACATGGTCTGCAAAAAGCAGGGTACGCAACTGCCCCTAATTATGCAGAAAGGCTTATTCAGATAATTGAAGATTATGAGCTATACCAATATGACCAGCCAATGGACATGGTAGCCGGAGGTGATCCAAGTAAGAAAAAACCAGTTATGAAACCGGGTGAGACCCGAAATGATAGTTGGAGCACTTCTAAAATGAGAAAACCACACCCGGTTAAAAAGCCCAACCTGGATGATTGGTCTGATGAGGACCGTTTTGAAGCTCCACAGCAAAATGCCCTGGAATCCGTTCCTTTAAATGCTACCATAGCATTGGGTAATGCTGTAGCTGAAGAACCTATGTTCTCGTCTCCATCCATTCGACCGGTCAGGCGTCGATAATCGGTAAAAAATGCTCCAGGGGCTATCCGTATTGCGGGTAGCCCCTTTCTTTTTTCCGCCTTTCGGCCTAAGGAAATGAATTTTAAAAAATGGGCAAAAAACACTTTTTAAAAATTTATATTGATACTTTCATTCATATAACCTATTTTTGAATTTCCAAACGAACCGATTTAAAAGAAAAAGACTGGTTATCATCCCACCCTTAGTTTCCTTGTGGTACGCCTAAGCCGTTTCGGCGATTTCTCGAAAGCAAATCAGAATTATTCCATTGGTAAAGAAAGGATGCAGTGTTTCTTTCACGAGGCATGACTGTACTATTATTTACGGTTTTTAGAATGCTTACAACTGTATAGTCAATGTGAAAGGGCATTAGAATACTTTGAGGAACTACACCTTTTTTAAAGGATGGTTCTTGTTTTAACCAAAACAAACATCCCATGAGCAAACCGATTAACCGGATTGCGGGCTTGTGCCTGCAATCCAACATGATGGTATATTGGAAAAACCATCGAAGACAGTTCTTTCACCTGGTTTTAATAATTCTGGTTCAACTTTTTTTGTTGGCATTCTTCTATCAAAAAGCTGACGCGCAATGCAGTCTTTTTTGCAATGCAGTTACCAACGTAGCCCTGGATCAGGATTGTGAGGCAGAGATATGGTATGACATGATACTGCAGGACCCTTACAATCCCTTGGTTTGTGCACCAAGTAGTCCTCCCAGTTTTCAGGTTATTGTAATGAATCAGGCAGGCACGGTACTCAACACCAGTCCATTTATTACTGAGGCCAATATTGGTCAAAGTCTTATGGTTAAGGTGAGGCACCTGCCTACCATGAATAGTTGCTGGGGACAGATCAATATTCAGGATAATCTCGCCCCGGTTTTGCATTGTCCGCGAGACACTGCCATTGCCTGTAGCGAAAATGCAGATCCCTCTTTAACCGGTCAACCGGTTGCTGACGATTGTAGCTTCTTTCAGGTAACATATGATGATCAGTTGCAAAATTTTCCATGCCAACCTAATCTAAAAAGAATTATCAGGACCTGGCGGGCGACTGATGCTTTTGGGCAGCAGAGCACCTGCCAGCAAAATATATTCATAAAACGTCCGGAGCTGGATGCGGTTAGCTTCCCTCCTAACCAAGATGGCATCCAGTCTCCGGCAATTTCATGCGATTCTTTTGCCTTACATCCGGAATGGACCGAACCACAGTTTACCGGATTTCCAACCATTGCAAATCAGCCTTTCCATAATGGTGGCGCCTGCACCATAGGTTATGCCTACCAGGACCAGATAGTACCACTGTGTGAGCAAAGTTTTAAAATATTGAGAAAATGGACCATCGTTGACTGGTGTTCATCCCAGGTAAAAGAAGCTTTTCAAATCATAAAGGTAGAAGATGTAGTCCCTCCAGTTTTTAACCTTCCTGACACTTTAAGAGTGAGCACTACTTCCGATGTAAACTGCACAGCGAATGTCAGGTTACCCATGGTTCAAATTACTGATAATTGTGGCAGTCAATTCCAGGTGAAAATATTCACCGACCATGGGACATTGGACCAAAATGGAGGAATGCTTTTCGATGTACCAGAAGGCACTCATGCTATTACCTACAGGGGCATGGATAATTGTGGTAATATCAGTCGAGATACTATGCAATTAGTAATTTATGATGGAACTCCTCCGACCGGGATTTGTCGAACTTCTACACAGATTGCTCTGGGCAGCAATGGAACAGCCATTATTCCAGCCTATTTATTTGATGAAGGAAGCTATGACAATTGTTGCCTGGATAAATTCCTCATAAAACCCCAGGGATCAAATCTCCCGTTTGCACCCCAGCAAACCATAGATTGCTCTTCTTTGGACTCCACTTCTTATTTTACTATCAAAATTGACGACTGTGCCGGCAATTCAAATTATTGCTCGGTAAAGGTTTCTCTAAAAGAGAGCCTCTCACCCATAATTCAATGTCCTGCTAATATTACACTCACCTGTTTTGAGGATCCCTTTGATGTTGCCCGGACAGGCCAGGCTAGCAGTTGGGATAATTGTGGCATCGATACCCTATTGTTTGAAGATAATAACCTATTAGATGATTGCCATACCGGAACGGTTCTAAGGACCTGGAAAACACGAGATTTATCCGGGAATCAATCAACCTGTCAACAATC
>JAGQWW010000186.1 GCA_020436955.1 Saprospiraceae bacterium
AGCTTTGTCACAAGCTAATCTGAAATTGGATGATATCAATCTGATTGAACTAAATGAAGCTTTTGCAGCTCAGGCCCTGGCAGTTATCCAGGAAGCGCACCTTAATCCGGAAATTGTCAACGTAAATGGTGGTGCTATTGCTTTGGGACACCCATTGGGATGTACAGGAGCCAAGTTGACCACTCAAATTTTGAACGAACTGAAGCGTAGAAATCAGAAGTATGGAATGGTAACTGCCTGCGTCGGAGGAGGCCAGGGAATTGCCGGAATCTACGAGTTGTTAAATTAGATGTAAGTTTAATATAACTCACTGAATGTGAGGGTTAAAGGCCTGATTTTGTTTTTTCCAATGTTAATTTTTAAAATTTAATATATAGGAAAAAATATAAATCAGGCCTTTTTTATATATGTATGCGTATGGCCAAAAAGTAATTACAGTTTAAGCTAATTTTCATGTGGTTTTTCAGTTTCGTATAACAATTAAATTTCAAATCCTCCCTTTACAAAGGCTTGTGCTTATTGTATCTTTGGTACTATGTGATAGCGACATGGGCTCGTTCTTCCCTTCGAAGCAGCCTACCTGAAATTTTTCAAAAACCGGTTTAGTAACAAAAAAATTGATGGTTTATGCTTAACGCTCAAAAGAGCGTAGGCCAGTTTATTGCCTTTCGCATTCGGATGGTTGTGTTCATCCTGTGCCTGGGAGGGGTATGGCCGGCCTATGCGCAGACATTATTGTTTAAAAATCAGGAAAAGTCACCTGTTTCTGTCGGATTAAGCGTCGGGATGCAAGCTTTTCCAGGTTTTGATGTCACAATCCAACCCTATCCTAACATTAATCTTAGGTTAGCTTATCAGCACATGCATTTTACAGTGGCAGACTGGCAATCGGATTTTGGTCGATTACCCAAAAAAGTAAATCTTGACGGAGCCTTTCGCATGAGTGCCCTACAAATCCAATTGGAACGTTCGGTTTGGAAAAAGTGGATACGGGTACTGGCCGGTATGGGTTTTTATACCCAAAACTACTTTTCTATAAAAGTTGCTCTTGCAGAAAACACCACCATCAATGACCTGGAGCTGAGTCCTGATGAAGTAGGTTACGGATATGGTAGAGTATGGTGGAAAAATAAAATCAATCCTTTCATAGGTCTTGGTATAGGTCGTTCTATACCAAAAACGAAATGGAACTTTTCAGCAGATTTTCTTTGGATATACAAGGGTAATCCATCTTTCAATATGGAAGCAACCAATCTTGTACGGACCAATGAAAGAAATGAAGCATTGATTGAGGAAAAGCTTCAATTTATAAAATGGATCCCCTCTTTTAGCTTTAGAATAAGCAGACGAATTCAATAACTCCAATTAATCTAAAATCCAAAACGATGGAAAATTTTCTCAACAACAGGTTTAGGTTAAGTCTATGGGTAGGATTAGGCTTGATGGTAACATTCTTGGGCTGTTCGAAAGTCGAAGATTTGATTAACACCCCGGTATATATCGATACCGACATCCTACACAATGCACTTACTGTGCAGATTATTAATGCCGATGGTGAGTGGGATCACCGTCCTTCCAACATTAAAGTGGAAATAATGGGAGAGGACAAGGACAAGATTTACTCCTTGGTAGGAGAAAGAAATATTGAGGTCCTGGATAACCATCTGAAAATTGGTATCCGAAAAATTGAAATGCCTACACCGGATGCTCCGCTTGAATTTTCTGCAAAGATTACGGCTGATGGTTTTTTGCCAACGGTCCATAATTTTTCATTAACCACCGATCAGCCGACCTTTACTTTTTTGAGTATGGTCAAAGAAGATGCTGCGCCTATTGGCATTCAGGTGGAAAAAAATCTTTCCTTAAATAATTCCACCTCAGGATTGACAGCAGCTTCAAAAATTACTTCTTCCCTGGATGGTTCCTCCAATTCTCTTTTAGAATGGAAATTTGCTGAAGGTACCCAATTCATGGATGAGGATGGAAATGCGTTAGCTTCCAACTTGAAGGTTGATCTTTTTAGCGCAGGAAACAATTCCGAAGCAGCCCAAGGATTTTTTCCGGGTGGTAACTTTGGATTTGTAAAAAAGGATGGACAAATGGTTAAAAGAAACCTGAATCCAGCAGCATTTGGCCATTTAAAAATGAAAAGTGGCAACAAAGCTGTAAAATCGCTGAGCCAGGCTGCTGAATTTACCATTGCAGTCAATCATGATTTTATCAATCCTGCAACAGGCTCCCAATTACAAGAAGGCGATGACCTGGAGCTTTGGGGATTGGACCTTGCCAGCAATGAATGGACGCTTATGGACCAGGGTAAGGTCAAAATAGGTTTTAATGGTTTAGAAGCGACCTTCTCCATGACAGCGGTGCCTGATTATTGGACTGTTACCAATGCAAGAGTAGCTTCAGGAGGAGTACAGTTGACAATACATTCAGCAGTAGGGCAATTTGCTCCCGACAAATATTACTATGTAGTAATCAAGCAAATACCATTTCCGGATGGATGCTGTAAGCAGATTATTTATGAAGGTTATGAAAAATTGTATGAAGGCCAGACCTTCTTTTTTACCAACCTGCCTGCAACCGGGGCCGGTATAGTTGAAGTTTACTCCTCCAAGTATGAATGTAACAATAAAGAGCTATTGGATGATGTCTTGTTTTTCTGGGAATCAAGGGGAGAGCATGATTTTGGTACCAAGGATTATTCCAGGGTAAATATTTTCCTGGACCCGGTTACCATCAATGCAACCGGTAGATTCCAGATTACAGTTGATGTCTTTGGTGTTTGTTCCAATGGCGATACCGTATTGCGCGGAGTACCTTCCCTGGATCTTCAATACAGTGGCATCTATTGCAACCAGGGAGAATACGAATTGCTAGGAAGGTTGCAAAGTGGAATCGGTACTACCGGTGCCCTGGAACCCGGCAAGAGTTACAATTTCTACTTTGAGCAAGGACCGGTCAGCAGGACCCAATACAATTTCCCTATCCCTACACAGGATACAACGTATAAAATCGAAAGTCCATTTTACAATTTCTATGAAGATGTATTTGTGGATTACAACGATGCAGACCAAAGCATTTACCTTAAATGGCACAATGTTGCCGTGCCGGATAAAGCTTGTGATGAGTATAGGAGGTATTACTAAGGGGAGGCTGAATGGAGGAATAGGTGAATGGAGGAATAGGTGAATGGGGAAATAGGTGAATGGGGATTACGATTTACGGTTTACGGAGATTTCAACCCATATTACAAATTCGTTAACCCTATAAAAAGTGCCGCCCCCTTAAGGGGGTTGGGGGGTGATGCTGGATGGGTGAATAGGTGAATGGGGTTTACGATTTACGGAGATTTCAACCCATATTTCTTATAAGTTAACCTTTAAAGAAAAGCCGCCCCCTTGGGGGTGGGTGGGTAGTGAAGGATGCTGGACGCTAGTTGCTTAGAGCTTGATGTGAATCTTTCATCCTCCATCTTCTATCTTCCATCCTTCATCCTCCATCCTCTATCCCATAATAGCTTTTTCATACAAAAACTCATAGACAGGCATAGCTTCTTGGGCTAGTGCCATCAGTTCATCGCTCAATTGGATTTCCTTTTTTTCGTAAGGCTGGAATCCGGTTGAGCGGTGTACGTTTTGGTACCAGTATGGGGCCCAGATGCCATCTTCCTTTCTTGGGCCTGCTTCCCATTGTAGCATGGAAGTGTCAAAAGGGATGGAAAGTTGATGGCAAAGTTCTGCAAGTACCTTTGTGGGGTTTTTTAGGACTTCGTTAGTGTCAATAATGACCGGTTGTTGGCCATTATTTAGGAGGAAATCGTAAAGCACCTTTTGTTTGGTTATACCAACATCCTCCATCGATGGGTTGGGGATGACCTTGGCGTAAGATTGTATGATTTCTGCCGGATTGCGAATCAGCAATATATTTTTCATTGCGAGTATGAAGGACCAATCGATGGCAAGCAGATGATGGGTCATTTGTTTGAAAAGAACAATGGGGGTGGGGTAGTCGGCCTGTAGGACCGATTTTACCACTTCGTTGCCATCATTGGCTTGACTTTGCAGGATTTCCTCTTCGCCTGGATGCGCAGGTCTGTTTTGCTGGTGATAGAGAAAATGGGCATACAAAGGCTCATCTACCACGCTGGTATCTGGGCGATTACCAAAACTGTACATCATGGCCGTGCTGATATTCCTGGGGCTCGACCATATGTTGATTCTGATGATATCCACCTTATTTCTTCTCTACCGGATTGATCTTGTTTAGGATCTCAACTACATCTCTGGTAATATCAAGACTGTCAGTAGCTGCCAAAACCGGGCTGCCGGAACCGTAGCTCATTACAAAAGTATAACCTCGTGCATTTTTCAGACTATCCAAAGTGTTGCGAAGGGTGCTTTGTAATTGATCATTGATGGTATTGCCTGAAGCCAGTAAGTCTTTTGCAATTTCATCCTGGTCTCTCATCAATGATTCTTGCTTTTGTCTAAGCATGATATCTGCTTCCTCCATTTCCTTTCTGGTCATGGTACCGGACTGTGCTTTTTGAGCCAGGGTCATCATTTCTTTTTCCAATGCTCTTCCTCTTGCTTTCAAACTAGCGTCTGCACTCTTCTCACGTTCTGCCAATTCATCCTGCTTAGCTTTGAAGTATTCATACTGTTCGAGAAGGCTGTCAGCGTTCAGGTATACAATGGTAGGAATGGCGCCTGCCAGTTCCTGTTTTTCATTGTTCAATTCATTGGTAACCTCGTCTTTGCCGGAAAATTTATCAATAAACAAATAAGCTACTGCAAGAAGGAGGATGATATTTAGAACCAGGGAAATGTTTTTCATAGGTAAGTATGTTTCTCGGTAATGTTGTTTAATTTTTAACGGCAGCAAAAGTAATATATCATCAGGATTTTATGGAATAATAATAGGAAAAGCGAAGGAGCCAGCTAAAATCTATTTTTTAAGAAGAAATTAAATTGTTATAAAATTAATAGCGTGACCTGAAGGGAAAGGTGCGTCTTAAAGACGATCTGAACAAAAAATACCAGTATATGGAGAAAATCAACGAACAGTTGTCGCAAGATTTCGTGTTCCTGAAAGACGATTCAAAATTACACTATGTACCATTAAGGGACATATTTTTTGTAAAAGGGGAGGGCAATTATAGTATTGTCCATACCAGGGAGCGGAAATTTGTAATGAGGTCATCCCTAAAGCGATTTTTTGAAATCCTTCCTCAGTTGCAATTTGTACAAATTCACAGAAGTTATATTGTACAAATTCCTCACATCAAATTGATTGACCTGGGAGAAGGACAAGTACACCTTCAAAGTCAGGAAGTTTTGCCCGTTAGCAGGCGTTTTCGGTTAGAATTGGTATCTACTTTACCCGTATTTTAACAAAATTCGGTTATCCATCCCGCAAATCATACCACCTGCCACCTTCCTATTTTGAAAATTTGGTAAGAAATTTAACATTTGTATCGCATTTAAAGCCTACGGCTAACACTTACCCAAACAAATGCACTAAAAATCCCTGCTCACAAGCTCAAGTGTGGCAGGGATTTTTTTATTCCTGTATGTGAAAAAAAGGCTTAGAGTTTTTCCTGGAACCAGCTTACAAACTGTTCAACAGTCATAGCACCCTGGTCACCTTCTCCCTGGATACGTACCGATACGGTTCCGGTTTCCGCTTCTTTTTCACCAACAATTAGCATGATAGGTACTTTTCTTACCTCCGCATCACGAATCTTTCTACCAATCTTCTCTGCACGGTCATCGATGAAACCTCGGATATCGTGGACCATCAATTGGCTTTCCACCTCTTTGCAGTAATCGTTGAAACGATCACTGATAGGAAGTATAGCGAACTGTTCAGGTGCTAGCCATAACGGGAATTTACCTGCACAGT
>JAGQWW010000187.1 GCA_020436955.1 Saprospiraceae bacterium
CGTAGCGTTTCTAAGTTGGGAATCTTTCAATTGCAATTGAAGGGCCTTATTTTTCTTTTCGGACGCCATTTGGACTTTCTCAATTTCCATATAATAGTCCCTTAAATCGAGGCCCACTAACATATCCCTGTGCTCATCTCTATAGAAATAATCATTTTTGGTTGCTTCTAATGCTTCCTTAAAACGGCCTTCTTTTTCCAGAAACTCTGCTTTGATTCTATAGGCAATACTGAGGTAATGGTAAACCTTGTTTTTTTTACCCATAGCAATAGCCTCTTCCAAATAGGCAAAAGCCTTATCCGGATGTTGACGGTCCCATTCAAGTCTTGCCAGCCTGTTTAATAAAAAAAAAAAAAAAAGCGGATAGGGTATGTCATTGCTAATTTCCAGTGCACGTAATAAATGATCATTAGCCTTTTCGACCTTTTTTGGCGTTTCTTTAAGGTATATTTTAGCCCTACCGAGATGAGTATAAATCGCTGCGTGTCGTTGTTCGAAAACGTTGCTGCTTGTGTCTATGCTACTTTCCAGTTCAACCAGGTACTTATTGTTTTTATCCCACATACTGCCCCTTTCCGTATATTCAACGAGACGTTTCAAAACGTGTAGTAATCCGGCTTCTTTGCAACCTCTTTTTTTTGCTTCTTCCAGATTTTTTTCCATTAAGGGCACTATCTCATCGGGTTTATTCCCATACTTCCTTTCCAAAAGCTCAGTCTTTGTTTTAAAAATCCGGAAGCAGGATCCGCTCTTTTCAAAGTAGGGCAAAGACTTTTCAAGCGAAGCGATCATCGAATCAATCCGTCCAAGGTCCTGGTAGTAAAAACTCAAATCTATAAATGCCAATCCAACGTTGTAGGGGTCATCATTCTCAGAGGCAAGTCGAACAGATAGCTGTCCCAGATTGAGCGCAATTAAATAATGATTATTATCAAACAGGGTGTCCCTTAAACGATGATGCAGGTTGATTAGACAATCATAATCTTGTCCACAAAATTGGGAAATACTTTCTTCAACATAAGTCCTGACCGTATCACCATAAGGTTGAGCCAATTTGGCATTAATGGAGTCAAGTAAGTTTAGAAAGGCAGATTCCTGATAGGTGACAGGACGGAGAAAAGGAGCGTCTTGTTGTCCAAGGAAATATTGAGCCCGGATATCGCTGGTTGTTATGGAAAATAAAAACAGATAGAACAGTAATAAAAACCTTACAGATTTAACCGAGTAAATGAAATTATTGAAAAGCCTCAAGCACCTTGAAACTAATTCATCTTTACCACCAGCCTTTAATAGAAGTTTAAGCTGTATGCGCTCCAAATTGATTCTATTCGATAATTAAAACAATAAGCCAGGTCGATTGAATTAATTTGGTTTTTTAGTGTAATAAAGCTACAGAAAATGTTAAAATATCCAAGCATATTTTGACAATGCTCAACTTCCAAAATGGTGGTAAAATGATTTTTGGACATGGGTAAAGGCTGCCCAATAGCGTTGATTATTGTGCAATTTAAAAATGAGACAGGAAGAAAAGGCGCTGAATAATTAATCGAGGCGTCGGATCCACTTCCACCCAAAATAGAACAAACTCAAAGCCCCTAAAGAACAAATAGCCATAATAGCGGCCATTGGGATGGAGGTAGTACTATGAAACAATCCTACCAGCGCAGAAGCCCCTGCTCCCACAGCCATTTGAATGGCACCCATTAAAGCGGAAGCCGGTCCGGTAATGTGGCCCATCGGTTCTAGAGAGAGCGCTGAACCATTGGGGAATATAAAACCAAGGCACATAAGGAAAGCAAAAAGCAAACTGGTTGTTATGTATAAATTGACCCCTATCAACCAGGAAAAGAGTAAAAAAGCGATACCAATTCCTGCCTGAACCACCAAGGTAGTTCGGACAATCTGTTCGCTGGAATATTTTTTTAAAAGTCGATTATTTACCTGGGTGGCAGTAATAAGACCGGAAGCTATGATGGCGAAAATCCAACCATAATGTTGTTCGCTCATGCCCAGCAAGTCAAGGTACAAATGTGGTGACCCACTCAAATAAGCATACAAACCTGCGTAGGCAATAGCAGCTGAAAAGGCATTCACAAAGAAAATCGGGTGCTTGATAACTGTTTTATAGTTGCTGTATACTTTTGAAATGCGCAAGGAATGGGAAGGGTCTGAAGATTTGGTCTCAGGCAACAAAAATATTGCTCCCGCCAAAACCACCAATGCCATCACCATCAACACAATAAATAGCACACTCCAATGGAAATGCGTAGACAAGATACCTCCTAAAGAAGGAGCGATGATAGGTGAAACTGCGACCACCATAATCAAGGTAGAAAAAACCTTTGCCATCTCCTGCCCATCAAATAAGTCCCTAATGATAGCTCTGGCAGACACCAAACCTGCACAAGAACCTATGGCCTGAAAAAATCGCAAAGCAATCATCATTTCAATAGAAGTGGAATATGCTATTCCAATACTGGTAAGGGCATACAAGGTCAGTCCGTAATAGATGGGCTTTTTCCTGCCAAAGCGTTCCAGCAATGGCCCATAGATAAGTTGACCAATTGCCAATCCTATGAAAAAACTTGACAAGGAAAGAGCAACCTTGTTAATATCGGTATGTAAGGAATCTGCAATATCACCAAATGCAGGCAAATATAAATCGATAGAAAACGGCCCCATAGCAGTCAACAGCCCCAATATCAAAATCAAAACCAATCGATTTTCCTTTTGATCTACTGCTATTTCGTACTCCATTTTTTTCATCCAGGTAATCATCTTTTCATGCACCATCACAAGATGGCTTAGTGTATAAAGGATAACAACTCCCCTAATTGGTTAATGTTCTCCGGATTTGAAAAAATAGTACATTTTTCCATTGGTAGTGGAGAAGGAAGGTGTGAATTGGGAGAGATTGGGGTTTGGAGGGTATTATTGGGGGAAAAATCGAAATGCAGAATTATTCTCAAAAAAAAATTATTCGAAATCAACATTGGGATTATTCGTGGGATGGTGTTTATTTAATCACCATTTGCACAGAAGATAGAACCCATGAATTTGGGTTTATTGAAGATGGTGAAATGTATTTAAATGAAAAGGGGTTGGCAGTTTATCTATTATGGTACGAATTAGAAAATCATTTTGAATCATGTCTTTTAGACCAATTTGTGATCATGCCAAATCATATTCATGGCCTAATCATTTTAGACCATAAAAATGCTCCCCAGATTAAATCAAAGAAAATCGAAAATGTAATAGAAGGGATGGCGGTAGGAGGTGTCCAAAATGGCATCTCCTTTTAGCAAAAAAAAGGAGCTTAAGTTTTTATTTGAATTAGGCTACTTGGATTTTATTTATTCGTAGTCTCATGCACTCTAGGTGCTGGTATAATGAAAAAACAAAATCAAAGGAAAATGAGGCCATTTTCCTCAAATTATGGCCTATAAGCATTAATGCGAACTCAATATTTACTTTTTCGAGTCCTCGAAGAGTAAATCTGGTAAATTTATTATTGTACTTAAGTTGGCCAAATACTGCTTCTGGCTCTATTGCTCTTTTCTTTCTATGCTCCAGTCCCCTTTCTGTGTTTAATAACTTTCTGACCAGGTCCTTGTATTCGTTTAATTGGGTATTGATTTCTATTTGTCTGTTTCCTGCAGATTTATGGCATTGCTCTCTCAATGGGCATCCTTCACAATTTAATGCCTCATAGTTGGTTACACTAGCTTCATATCCATTAACACTTACTCTTGTACTCGTTCCGATGTTTACCATCGGTTCTCCCGATGGACATATATAATGATCTTCTTCTTCGTTGTATGCTAGATTTTGAACCTGAAACGGATTTTCCTTAAATGACTTTGTTTGCTCCTTATGGAAGTAATTAAACTTCACATAAGGTACTATATCCTGTTCTAATAAAAATTCATAATTCTCCTGGCTTCCATAGCCTGCGTCTGCTATTATTTCCTTACTCTTTTTTGCAAAGAGCTTTTCAAATTTATTAAGGTGAGGCTTCAAAGTAGTAGTGTCGCCAGAGGTCTGATGAATCGTGAAATTAGTAACGAATTGGTTTTCTGTACTTATTTGTGCATTGTAGGCAGGTTTGGTTTGACCAGTTCCCAGGTGGTCATCTTTCATTCTCATGAATGTTGCATCTACATCGGTTTTGCTATAACTGTTGCGATTCCCCAGCTCCTTTAATTGGTCTTCATATTTTTTTAGCCGTGGTAGATACTCTTTAGTAATCTTATTTAAATCCTTTTTAATGGCCCTGTCTGGTCGATTCTTTTTTTTTAATCGCTCATTCAACTCATCTACTTTCTTTTGTAGTGTTGCTGAGTCAATTGCCTGGGGCAAATTCAAACTGTTTTCCTCCTGATTATCTGATTGTATATGGGATTCTATATTGGCTAAAATCATCTTTAGTTTTCCATCCAAATCAGACTTGTACTTCTCAACCGATTTTCTCCATACAAAGGTGTATCGGTTAGCCGCTGATTCAATTTTTGTCCCATCAATGTATTGTACTTCAAGACTTAGATAATTCAAGTCTCGTAACAATTTTACAACATCACCAAACAATTGATGAATAACATCTTTAAGCCGCTTACCTCGAAAATTATTAATCGTCCTGAAATCGGGGGTGCTATTACTCGCTAACCACATGAAATAAATGTTTTCCTGTAAGGCCTTTTCAATTTTACGGCAGGAATAAACATTATTCAAATAGGCATAAAATAGAACCTTCAGCATCATTCTAGGATGATAGGCACTCGTACCTCCACCCTTATACTTATCCAGTAAAATGGAAAGATCTAATTTTTCCACTACCGCATCCACCAACCTTACTGGATGGTCTTGACCTATCCGCTCAAAAATATCCGTAGGAAATAAACTCGGCTTCGAAAAAGGCAATTCTTTAAAAACAGGCTTGCTCATATTTTGCTTGGTTTTACCCTTACAAAATAATCAATCCGAAGGAAATTTTGAACCTTTTTAAGCTGTACTAAAAGGCTTTTTGGACACCCCCGCTAAACTGGGGTAAATCAAGGCAACTGTTTCAACAACTCCTTTGCCTTTTTTTGAAACTCCGACTGATTATCATCCGCCACTTTTTGCAAATAGCTTTTAGCCTGTTCTGCGTTTCCCTCTTGTAAAGCTAGCAGTCCCAGGTACCAATAAGCCTCATCGGAAAAATACGGATCGGTAGCAGCTGTTACCTGTTGAAAAAGTTGTTTTGCAGCAGCTTTTTGCTCGGTTTCCAGGTTGGCAATGGCTGCCATTAAAGTGTATTGTGGGTTATCGGAAAGAGTGCCTGGTTGTTGGTCAAAAAGCTGTAAGGCAGTAGTATAATCCTTTTGCTGGTAAACCTGTAAAAACCGGCTACCCCAACTTTCTTCTTCCTGATCACGGGTATTGAGGCCCAGTGGTTGGAAAGGCTGGTAATAGGCTGCGTAGAGTTGTTGAGGGCTTTGTGTTTCCTCTTCGCTTTGGATGAGCCAATAGGCCAGTCCTGCTAGCAGCAATCCAATAATAAGGTACAACCACCAATATGGATTTCTGGTAGTTGGAACACTTTCTTTTTCGATTTTTTGCAGGCGTTTTTTCAGCTGATGAGCACCATAACTTCGTATGATGCCGCGAAGGTGGGCCTGTTCTTCCACCTGTTGTTGAAGTTGTGTATTCGTAGACATAGCGGTTTCAAAAGCAAGACGTTCAGCTTCCGGAAGTTGTCCGGATAGATATAAATCAATCGTTTCCTGTAAGTCTTGCCTTTCCATTTAAACGTTTTAAAATCCTTTACTACTTAGTACCAAAAAGTTTTAAAAAGTCACCGGCTATGTCTCTTAATTTTTTGAGACACCGCGATTTACGGTTTTT
>JAGQWW010000188.1 GCA_020436955.1 Saprospiraceae bacterium
ATGTGGTACTTGATAGCAGTATGACCTTTGTTGTTACCATCAATAGAGACAGTTGTGAAAAAACCATGGAAGTCATGGTCATCGTGCCGCCAATGATAAATCTTGAAATAGTTGGAGACACCTTTGTTTGTGATTCGACACCAGTCCTTCTGGTAGCAATAGCTGACCAACCCGTAACCTTTGAATGGTCGGAAGAACCCGGTTTTGACGTAATTTTCTCCATGGAAGACTCCATAAATGTGGTGCCTGGAAGACCGACTACATATTATGTGCGTGCAACGGACACCCTGGGCTGTTCCAAGGTAGACAGCATTACAGTTGGAAATTATATGCCGGGATTGCAGGTTTCAAATGACACCATGATTTGTTTAGGAGATGAAATCATGTTATCTGCAACATCTATATTCCCCAATGACATTCTCATCTTTAATTGGGAACCGGATAGTGCTATCATTACCGGAGACAGTACCGGTTTTATCGTGATTAATCCTACTGTCAATACTATTTTTACCGTTACAGCGACTAACCAATATGGCTGTTCCAAGACCGACTCGATTGAAGTAATTGTAAAAGATATCGCTGACCTCTTTACCATCAGTGCTGATCCGGATACTTTGATTGGCGGAGTCATCGACTCTACCCAATTGATGGTTACTGACCTGCCGGGGTATACTTACGAATGGTCTCCGGAAGAGTTTATACTTGGCAGCAACCTCATACCTGACCCAATTGGGGTTCCGGGTTCTTCAAGAGTATATGCTGTAAAAATAACAGATACCATGGGATGTATGACCGTGTTGGAAATACCTGTGGTAGTACTCATGGTACCTTGTGAAGAATTTGTATTTGTACCCAACGCATTTACACCTAATGATGACGGTCTAAATGATGTACTTTATGCAAAAACGCTTGAAACCACCAATTTCTATTTTGCAGTATACAATAGATGGGGAGAGCTGGTATTCGAGACTAATGACCCTTCCATTGGCTGGGACGGAACCTATGAGGGAACCAGAGTGAAGGAAGATGTTTATGGTTATTATGTTCGCTATAACTGTGAAGGGGAAGACCAATTTTTAAAAGGAAATGTAAGTGTACTTCGATAAAAATTCTTTGTTGATATATTCATAAGATTGATAACTACCCGGGAGAGTGGCACTTGTCACTCTCCTTTTTTTTACGCTATCTTGTTCCTGATTTTTTAAAAGTCATTTACAATCAAAAAATTCCAAATGAAAAAAACAATCCAACTATTAGGATTACTACTGGTGGTATTTTCCGGGGCGCTACAAGCACAAAAGGAATTTACCGGAACCATGACTTACAGTTACACCTTTGAAGGTGAAGATGTAGAAATGTTTATTTCTATGATGCCCGAAAAAATGATCGTGCAATATGGTGATAGAGGTATAATTACCCATATGGAAGGTGGTTTGGTTGCCAGTATGATGGGAATCATCGTAGTAGATACCGAGAACCAAATTTCCTTTATCAAGAAAGAAAGTGAAAAATCAATTTATTTGGTAAATGACGAAGATGCTGAAGAAATGGGTGAAGGGATGGAATCTTCTGAAGTGAAAACTTTTGACGAGACTAAAGAGATAATGGGATACACTTGTTACAAATATGAAACAGAAACAACAGATGCAAATGGGCAAACACTAAAGCAAACCATTTGGGCTACCAAGGATTTGAAATTAAAAAAATACGATTTTTCAGGGAAGGCAAAGGAGCTCATGGCTAATGCCTACAATGAAAAACTGAAGGATGCATTACCTATGGAGGTTGAAGTTTTTATGCCGGCCATGGAAATGACACTTAAATTAACGGTAACCAATATTGAAAAATCAAAAATCCCTTCAGAGCGTTTTGACATCCCGAAAGGATATGCTCAAAAAGACATCTCCGAAATGTTGGGTCAATAAATTTTTATGAAAAAAATTATCCTGCTTATCCCGGTATTCTTCCTGCTGTATAGTTGTGGTGAAAAAAAACCGGACTATGATGCTATCGCAAAAGAACTATGTGATTGCATGACGCCTATGGTAGAATTGAATGCCCGCATCGAGAACGCCCTGGCTAAAAATGATAGCCTTGATATGCAAGCTATCTTATTGGAAGCAGAGGAGCTGGAAGCAAAAAGCATAACCTGTACCGAAGCCATCGAAGCAAAACTTGGCGAAACCGGAGAAGACGATATCCTGGAAGCTAATAAAGCATTAAAGAAAGTCTGCCCTGATGTGGCCAAAATTTTAGAAGAAGCAGGGTATTAAAATAAAAAAAGGCCGGTCTACAATCGTAGAACCGGCCTTTCAAACTCGCGGTTTTTAAAAAACTAAAAACTGCCTCACTCTGATGCCTTTATTTGTTTGAATCCACAGGTAATACATGCCCGGTGGATAATCTTCTTCAAACCAAATTTTACTTTTTTCTTTTGTCCTCATACTTTCTGCTTTTTTGCGCCCCATTTCTATTCCTTTTATATCCAATACCCTGCATTCAACAAGCCATTCATCCGTCAGATCCAGCTGTAAATAAAAACTTCCATCATTCGGGTTGGGAACAATACGAACCAAATCATCCCGGAGGATTTCACGATTGGCACTAAGGTCTACTGAAACCATGTAACTTACGATGCTGTCGCAACCTTCCATTGTCAACAGATTTTGAACCAGAAGAGTATCGGTTTTTATTACCACACCTAAAAAGCTACTATCCTTTTTGATAGTTGTGTCGATTGCTATCTCATAGGCTGGATCAACCTCAAGGAAAAGAAGCGTTGTACTATCACAGCCATTTGCATTTTGCTCAATGTTGAGATAAGTACCGGGACCGGAAAGGGTGTCTGTACCAAAATAAAAGTAATCTCGTTCACAAATTCGCTCGGATAAAGTATCCGTTGAAGTTTCGAAAACCTGAAGATTTACAGTAATTAAGCTATCACAACCGGCAGTAGAAAGCAATCCAATTGTAAAGGTGCCTGAAGTGGTGAAGGTTTGCCCTCCTGCAGTAACTGCCTGACCTTGACAAATGCTGGTGTCAATTTGAGTTTCAAAAACGGCAACCTGGTCCAACTGTAATTGAAATATGCTATCGCAACCATACTGGGTGATATAGCTTACCTCATACAATCCGGTTTCAACTAATGCCATATTTTCCCAATAAACGGTGTCGCCTTCACAAAAAGATAAAGCAGTTGTTGATAGGTAAATATCCTGCACATTTAAATTGAGCAGGATTATACTATCACAACCAAAAGTGGTAGAAAGGGAATCAAAATAAGTTCCCTGCGCTTCAAGGTCCTCCCCGGCAAACAGGTAGGAAGTACCTTGACAAATATTTGCATCAATGCTGTCAAGCGTTGGTTGACCCACCTTTATCGTGGTAACAACTATGCTATCATAAAAGTACAGGGAGATGGTATCGATAAAAAAGGTATCAGCTGAAACCTGCATACCGGCAAAATAATCACCTTCACACAACATTTTTTCATCAAACACCAGGACTTCATTCACCACAACATTATGGAAAAATGTATTGGTGTAGGAGGTATCAGCACCCATGTAAATAAAAGCATTGTTCTCAATGGTATTGCCCTGTTTTATATCGGGCACCTGCTGAATCCTAAAATTCACAAAGCCAATGGAACCTTCTTCATTTGTTGCAATGGGAGGCAGCTGGGCATTTGAAAAAACAAATTCCACCACCCGATTTGGTAATCGATTGAATTGATACGGATGTGAGCTGGCGCCAGGTAAAAGCGTACTAAGATCGAGCATATCCGAAATCGTATCCCTTATTACAATTTGGTCGACCGTATCATTCAAAGTATTTTGAAAATGAATTTTGTATTCCAGTTCAAGATCTTTTGTGATGAAGTGTTGTGGACCTAAACCTTTTGGAATACAGTTTTTGGTAAGGTCATATTCGCCTAGTCCGGTTTGTTTACATTCGATATCACTGGTTTGATCGTCAGCACCTACCCCAAGGGTTGCTACAAAACCCGTAGAAAAATCCCCTGACCCATCTGCCTTGCATCCTTCAACATAAGCAACCAATTTATCCCGCTTACCCGGGTAAAAAGGCTCTTGAGGCACCTCAATTCTATAGGTAACTCCATTGGCTGGAAATTCAATCGTCCTTGTTTCACCCGGATTCAAACCAGCGTCAGTACGGGCAAAAATAGTGTCCCTTAGCACAACCTGGTCCTCTATAATCAAATAGGAAATATTGGGTCGACTGGGAGATTCTCCGATATTCCGAATGGTAAAAGAAACACTGTCACCTAGACACTGACCAAACACATCCAAAACAGCCCCAGACCATGCAGGCGATGGCGTACAAGGTATATTAGGAAATATGGTTGCTTCCGAACAATGAGTCATACCATCAATCGTATTGCTACAACTGAGATTCACATCGACTGTGAACCGACCACATACACCTGGACCAACGTTGCCCAGTGAGAACTTAATTTTTTGCCCATCTACATAGTCATATGGACGGCTGGCACTTTCAAATGTCATGAAAGGATCCAGTTCTACTATTATATGGGCGTCGTTTGCGGTGGCATTTCCACTATTGCAGTAGTTGACATAATAGCGATTAGTCGTACACCTTTTTAAATAATTGACGCCAAGGAATACAGAAAGGTCATAGCAGCGGGCCGGACCGGTAACGTAGAAGTCTTTTTCAAAAACGAGTTGATTTCCACCTAGCGTCAATTGAATGGAGTCTTCACATGGTTGATAATCTTGTAGTCCATCATCAAACACCAGTGTATAATCACCCGGATTCAAATTTTGAATCTGGTAATGCCCGTGAGAATCCACCTGAACAGCAATAGTGTCTGTTCCATAGAGGGTTAAATTGCCTCCTAAGATACCTTCACCAAGATCCTTAGCGCAATTGCCGTTATAGTCATCTACAATTTGACCTTCGATACCATAACAACCTTCTCCTACTTCATAAATATTGATATTGATAATACTATCGCAGCCATTAGCAGCTGCATCTTTAATTCTAAATTGTCTCGTTCCAAGTGTACAAAAGGTTGAATCCAAAAAAGTGGTGCATCCACCGGGACAAATGGGGAGTTCTAGGAACGCAGGAACCTGAGGTAGAGGTACAATTATATATTGAATGATAGAATCACAACCAAAATAACTTTGACGGGTGATATTGTAGGTACCGGGTTGCCTAAAAGTGTTTCCATTTATCTGCACAGGAAAATCATCCAAACAAAAGAAAAACGGAGGCAGGATGGTTGGAGGAATGGGTAATACTACTACAGGGGTAACAGCAGGAACTCCTGGAAAACAAGGATTGCTTGGCGTAACTCTAACAATTCCAGAGCCGTTTGAATTATACAACAAACAAATTTTATTTGTAGTATCACTTCCTATCAAAGTAGCATTTGGTGGCCATTCCCAATCATATTCAGTAGCATTTTGAACTGGATCAATTTCATAGCAGACCTGGGTGCCAGAACAAAGTGGTGAAACATCAGGTATTGCTCTAATAGAACCAGGTGGATCAGGAGGTCCCGTTGAAACACCTCCAGTAATAGTTAAGGTTACCTCACAAATATCACCCGCAAATCCATCTATCATTATCCAATAAAATTCTCCGGGCACCAACGTATCGGCTGTAATATTACCCGGGATATTTAGGCCTCCTGATGAAAAACAGGTAGATACAGGCTCAAGATTAGTATCGTAGAGTAATAACTCAACACCGTCCCCATTTACGCAATCAGAAGCTACAATGGAAATGGACATATTTTCGCTGGCAGCAATTATACTCAACCAAGCGGAATTTTCAGCAGTTCCACAAGGAAATTGAGCTCCTTCAATACCTTGTGTGTATCCTCCG
>JAGQWW010000018.1 GCA_020436955.1 Saprospiraceae bacterium
TTACGATGCAGACATTTGGGTCAATGCTGTTAAACGCAGTTTTTATTCAACAGGATTTGCAACGGAAATGGGTTACACGAGCGCTCCCGGTAGTTTGGGCAGAAAAGATGAAAACGTAATTAGTGACCCCAGATATTTTACAGGACTTTTGGATAAGTTTTACTTTTGGAATCGTTCTATCAGTCAGGAAGAAGTAGATTTATTATTTTATGAGAATGGACTTTCCAGCATCGATGAATCAACGCTTGATCGAAATAATATTTTAACCTTTCCAAATCCTACTTCCGGAATATTACAAATAAAACTTCCTCAAGGATTCACCCTTGAAAACGCCAGAATCATATCTGTAGAAGGAAAACTAGTTAAGGATATTAATAGCTTTGAAGGAACACAATTAGACCTGAATGAACTTCCTAACGGATTTTATGCGCTTGAAATTCACTATGAAGATGCAGGTAACAAATCAGCTGTTTCCTATCAGAAAGTATTAATCAGCCGCTAAAAAAGGATTTAAATTCCCAGGCAGTTATCATCAAAATAAAAGAGCGTAGTACACTTTTTATGGATTCCTGCAGAGCCCATGCCCCAGAAATCAAGACGCTTACATCCTTGTTGCATTAAAAGGCGAACCCCTTCCTGGTAACGGTCTCTTTGTGAATCGTCATATAGGATGATACCATTTGATTTCCTGGCTTGAAGACAAGCTTTACAGCAGGCTACCCTATCGCGACCATCAATTAGTATGATATCGTACTTTTTGCCGGTAGTAGTTGATTTTTCAGCATAGGCTTTTCCATTATCAAGCGATTCATGGAATATTGTAGCATTGGAAGGTAAGGAAGGTTTTAAAATATTTACCCAGGCTGCTTCATGTTCTACAGAATCAACAGAATTCACTTTTGGGGCAAAATATAAGGTTGAATTGCCTGCTCCATATTCAAAAACATCCATGTCTGATTTCAAACGCTCTCCTAAAAAATCGACGATGGGTAAGGACAACCAGGGGATTGGATTACCGTTTTGATCAACCGGCTTTTTTAGCTTAAAACTTTTGATCCATCCTGATTGATACAAATAAGTTCTCTTCTTATTCCACAAAAGCTTCAACCACCAAATTCGTCGGATGGATATATTTTTTAAAAATTCGATCATTCTTAATGATTATTTACGCGTCTTTAGGCAATTTTGAAGCCAAAATAGGAACAATATTCATCCTACTAAGTATCTCATATAGATTTTTTCTTCATGGGCGTAATTAAGAGACAAGGTATTAAGCATTCAATAGTCCAATTTGCAGGATTGGGGCTTAGCGCTATTGCCATGCTCTTTATTTACAATCTTTCCATGTTTGCTTATGGGCTGGTCCAGACTTTTATTGCTGCGGCCTCCTTTATCAGTCCGTTCGTATTGTTGGGAGGGACGGTTATTGCAGTAAAATACTTTCCGGAATTTAAAAATGAAGAAAAAAAGCACAGTGGCTTTCTGGGCATCATGTTATTGCTCGGATTAGCCGGATTTTTGCTTTTTGTATTACTTTTTCCGTTACTGAAGCCCTACATCATTAAGTTTTTCTTCGAAAAACAACCAAAAGAGCTAGCCAACCAATTTATCTTTTTGCTAATTCCACTCGTTTTTGCCCTTGCTTTTTCAAGAATAGCTGCCTTGTACGCTTCTAACTTCCAGCGCATTGTAATTCCAGTTATACTGGAGGAATTGTTGATTAGGATTACGCTACCAATACTTATTCTGGGTTATTTCCTGCAATATCTAGGCGTAAGTGATGTACTGATGGGCGTATTTGCCACTTATGCGATTGGATGTATTGGTTTGTTTTTTTACATCCGCAAATTGGGTCAATTCTATATCAAACCAAGGTTTGAAGACTATACCAGACCAAAGATTTGGGAGATGGCACGTTATGGCGGGTATGGAATGCTGAGTGGTCTTGGTACCAAGACTGCTTTTTATATCGATACCTTGATGGTAAGTGCCTTGATGGAATTTTCAGATACCGGGGTGTATGCAATTTCCCTGTTTATGGCTAACACCATCGGACAACCAATCAGAAGTATCATCGGAATTGCTCAGCCCATCATTTCAAAGGCCTTTTCTGAAAATAATTTGAAGGAGATAAAAACAATTTACCAAAAATCTTCTCTCAACTTATTGATACTGGGAATTTTCCTCTTTTTAGGAATATGGTCCAACCTGGACGACTTGTTTCAAATCATGCCCAATACGGAGCCAATGAAAGCGGGGAAATGGGTCGTTTTCTTTTTGTGCCTTGCGAAGCTATCAGACATGGCCACCAGTGTAAACAATGAAGTTATCAATTACTCCAAATACTATTACTACAACTTTATTGCAATACTTGGACTGGGAGTATTCAATGTCTTGTGCAATTTATATCTGATTCCAAAATATCAGATTGTGGGTGCTGCCATGGCTACCTTCATCAGTCTCACTTTGTTCAATATTATAAAGCTTATCATCATTTACGTGAAGTTTGGCTTTCAACCTTTCTCCTGGAAAACACTACTGCTAATCGGATTAGGAGGTTTAGTATATGGAATAATTTGGATTTTACCAGCTTATGGTCATCCGGTTGTAGATATTATTATTCGCTCAGGGTTAATTGTTGCTGTTTACCCGCTTTTGGTCTATAAGCTGAACATCTCAGAAGATTACAACTCCCTATTATTTGATTTGATTGAAAAGTATGCTCCCTTTTTAAAATTCCTTTTGAAATAGGCTATTAGTCCTGTCTGTAACTTACCTTTGGCCTTCCTTATCGTAAAAAACTGAAACCAGATTTTGAACGCTAAACTCATGCTTCTATGTTAAAAAATTTACTTCCTTCTCTTTTCCTTCTTGTATCGACAGCAGTATTAAGTCAGGATCTACATCAAAACCTGTTGGTCTATTATCCTTTAAACGGCAATGCAATAGATTATAGTGGTAACCAGCTCGATGGCAGCGGAACCGCAAGGCCGGCATCAGATCAAAATGATGAACCAGATATGGCTATGGAATTTAACGGGATTGACGAATTCATTGACTTTCCTGCTGATACAAGCCTGAAACCGTATTTCCCTTTTTCGATAGCATTTTGGGTCTATATGGAACAAGGTTCATCCATTATTCTTTGTACAGATTTTGCTGAAGACAATCATTCAGGCGCCTGGTTTAACAGAACTGCTTCCGGCCAATTCAGCTACAGTTATGGCAATGCTGAGGGAAATACTTCTCCTAATCAACGATACTCATTTAGCGCAGATTTGATTATGGAAAATGAGGTTTGGTATCATGTTGCAGTAGTTTGGAAGGACGCCAGAACTTCAGATTGTTATATAAACGGGTCCATTGTTACCAAAACAACATCAGGATTTGCAAGCGATATTGCCTATACAAGTGCTCCAGGTTCTTTAGGTAGAAAAGATCCAAACGTAATTGATCCGCCAATTTACTTCAGAGGAAAACTCAATGAATTCTACATGTGGGACCGTGAGCTCACCCAGGATGATGTAGATGAGTTATATTTGGAAGGTGGCCTCTCCAATACCGATGAGACAATTGTTGACGACAACGAAATTTATTTGCATCCAAACCCAGCATCTAATATTATTCAATTGTCGGGCAAGGATATCAATCGAGTTGAAAAAGTTGTCATCCAAAATATAGCCGGCACCACTGTTATGGAAAAAGAATTGAATGGTCAGAATTACCTAAATATCAGTGACCTTCCAAAAGGCATGTATTTTGCCAATTTTATTGGAAAGTCGAACGCTAGCAATTTGAGTGTCATTAAATTTCAAAAACTTTAGAAATTCTCTATCACCCGATAGTTCGATATTTTAATAAACAAAGAAGCTAATTTACATGTAAGTAGCTTCTTTGTTTATCCATAAAAAATACATGCATACGACTTTCTATATAACAATCATTTTACCCCTTATACTCTCATTTCACTTTCAATTTTTAAAAAAATAGAGAAATACAAAAGGTATTTGATTGAATATATAGGAATGGATACTTAAATTTGATTGATTATAATATCACTTCTTATTTAACTAAAACATTGCTCATGAAACTTAAAACTTTACTTCTATTGCTATTTATTCTTCCATTTTCCATCAACAGCTTTTCGCAGGATTTGCACAGAGACTTATTAATCTATTATCCTTTGGATGGAAATGCCATTGATTATAGTGGTCATGGTAACGATGGCGTAAATAATGCCATCACAACCACTGACAGGACTAACACTGCAGGCAAAGCCATGGCTTTTAATGGAGTGGATACTTACATTGACTTGCCCGGAAACCCGGAATTAAAGCCTTCCTTTCCATTCTCAGTTTCCTTTTGGGTTTATTTTGAAGAAGGCGCAACCTATATCATGACGACTGATTTTGCTATTGATAATCACAGCGGCGTTTGGTTCAATCGAATGCTTGATAAAAGATTCAGCATGAGTGTCGGAAATGCCGGTGGTAACACTTCACCCAGTCAGCGTTCTTCCTTTGATACGGATTATGTTATGGAAGATAAAACATGGTATCACGTCGCAGCAGTATGGTACAACGCGATAGATGCAGAAGTTTATATCAATGCCTTTTTAAGAGAAACTTTCAATTCAGGTACAGCCCAGGAGATGGGATACACCAATGCAAATGGTACCATCGGCAGGATGGACAGAAACGTTATTTCTGAGCCGGAATATTTCGAAGGAAAAATAGATGAATTTTACATGTGGAAAAGGGCATTAACCCAGGAAGACGTTAATGAACTCTTCTATGGCAGTGGTCTTTCGAAAACCGACAATATTAACTTCATTCAGGGTGCACTTACTTTAAGTCCAAATCCGACTACTGACCTAATTTACCTAAAATCGACTGATAATTTTCAGCTACAAGGAATTCAGATATTCGATACCAGTGGAAAGTTAATGCTCGTATCAAATGAAAACGGCTACAACATTTCACTGGATGTGAGCAATTTGCCTTCTGGAACTTATTTTATCAAAATGCTTGGATATAATCAATCAAAGCACCCGGTTTTTTCAACTGGAACCTTTGTTAAGCAATAGAACTACAAAATTAAAGGGCGTCTGGTTATTCCATTGACGCCCTTTAATTTTTTCAGTTCACATATACCAGCTTCTCTTTTTTAGCAGCAATTTTACCTAAGGCAGCTAAATCGAATCCTTCCTTTTTCATCGCTTCGATAAAGACATCCTCCTTACCGGCAGTAACTGCCACCAATAATCCTCCACTGGTTTGTGGATCACATAAAATAGCGCGCTGGAAACCCTCAATTGGTTCGACTTTATGCCCATAACTGGCCCAGTTGCGGTTGGTACCGCCAGGTATACATTTTTCTTCAAAATAGTGCTCCAGAATGGACCTATCCATCATTGGAACAGCATCAAAATTGATTTCAGCACTCACCTCGCTGGCTTCACACATTTCTGTCAAATGCCCCATTAAACCAAAACCCGTGACATCAGTCATAGCTTCGATGTAAGGGAGCGTGCCCAGAAAGGCTCCAATTTTGTTAAGTGTGGTCATACTTTTAACGGCCAGGGCCTCATGACCATCCTGTAACTTTCCTTTCTTCTGAGCGGTGGTAAGCATACCTACCCCCAATGGCTTAGTCAGGAATAAGCTGGAACCCGGTTGGGCCCCTCCATTTTGTTTGAGATGCTCCAAAGCAACTCGACCGGTTACTGCAAGACCAAATATGGGTTCCGGTGCATCTATACTGTGGCCCCCGGCTAAAGGAATTCCTGCTTCCCTACAAGCCTCTCTGGCGCCTTCTACGACATGATTAGCAACTTCGGCAGACAATTTATCAATTGGCCACCCTAAAATGGCTATAGCGAGGATAGGAGTCCCCCCCATTGCATAGACATCACTAATTGCATTGACAGAAGCTATCTTTCCAAAAGTATGCGGATCATCGACAATGGGCATAAAAAAATCAGTAGTAGAAACAACGGCCGTCCCATCGCCCAAATCAAGTACTGCCGCATCGTCCCTTTTATCATTACCTACCAACAACCCCGGGTGCGGTTCTCCTGGAATTGCTTGCTGCAAAATGGTATTGAGTACAGCAGGGGCAATTTTACATCCACAACCGGCACCATGACTGTATTGCGTCAATTTAATGTCTTTCACTTCGAAATTTTCCATGTTTATAATTTGATTTCATTTGCCTTTTCTATTAAGCATTGCGCTGTAATGGCAGGCTGATTGGTTATTGTAAGGTCAATTATTTGCTTAAATTTTCCGGTGGTGATACAATGATCGTAGGTTTTGTCATAGTACATCAGTCCAATGGCAGCAGCTTTGGCTGCATCCCCGGATTCAATGGCCTCTGCGGCTTCTTTAAATGCCAGGCCACCCAAACGTTTTTTGATTTTTTCGAAGGAATGCAGCAAATCACCCAGGTCATAGTCAGCATAATCTTGTATTAATCGCTGAATACGCTCCTCCCGGGAAAGCTCGAGGTTGAATAATACGCCGGTTGCCTTTTGTTCCCAAAAGCCATCCGGAATAAAAACAGTACCTATTTTCCTGCTTTCGTTTTCCACCCAAATTCTCTTTAAAATATCCAGGTGACAAATTGTATCCCACAAAACATTTTCAAATTGCTCGACTGTGGGTTGGTCTTCTTCCCCTAGCCAGCCAAAAGCGGATCCCTTGTGATGAGCAAGTCCTTCCAAATCAATTACCTGTTCGCCTTTTTCTTTTAGCGCATGCAATATCGCTGTCTTCCCCGTACCGGTCCTTCCCCCTATAATCAAAAGCGGCAAAGCAGTTGATTGAAGTTTTTCTAATACAAAATTTCTGTAGGCTTTATAACCACCAATAAGACTAACTACCTCAAATCCAGCCGTTTGTAAAAATTCAGCCATACTTTGGCTTCTTTTTCCTCCCCTCCAGCAATGGATTGCAATCTTTCTCCTGGGAGCCAATGCATGTGCTTTTTTAATATAATCTATCAACCGGCCACCAACCAACTCAAGCCCTCGTGTAAAAGCAACTTCCGGGGACACTTGTTTGTAAAGCGTACCTATCTCGGCCCGCTCTTCATTAGAGAATATAGGAAAATTGATGGCACCTGGAATATGACCCTTTTCAAATTCAGCGGGGGTCCTTACATCTAACAGTACCCGAAAGGATGCTTCCTGTAAAAATTCTTCAACCGATAACCTCGTGTGCATAGACTTTTATTTTTCCCAATCCAAGGTACGAACAACTGCTTTTTGCCAATTGTTGTATAATTTGTCTCTTGATTTGGAATCCATCAGGGGTTCAAATGTACGCTCCATTTTGAAAATATTCCTCAATTCTTCCCTTGTCCAGAAACCACAACCAAGCCCGGCAAAAAAAGCTGCACCTTGTGCCGTAGTTTCCACCATAGAAGGCCTTTCCACCGGCACCTGTAACATATCTGCCTGAAACTGCATAAGGAAACTGTTTGCCGCAGCACCACCATCCACCCTAAGTGCCTGTAAATCAACACCTGAATCTTCCACCATTGCATCCAGTACATCTTTGGTCTGGTAGGCGATTGATTCGATAGTAGCTCGTATTAATTCTTCCTGGGAAGTTGCTCGGGTCAAGCCAAAAATTGCCCCACGAGCATATGGATTCCAATAAGGAGCCCCTAATCCGGTGAAGGCGGGTACAACCACTACTCCGCCTGCATCTTGCACAGAACTTGCCAATGATTCAGATTCAGCTGCATCCTCTATTAATCGTAAACCATCCCGCAGCCACTGTACTGCAGCGCCGGCAATAAATACACTTCCCTCCAGGGCATATTCCACCATGCCATTCATACCCCAGGCAATGGTGGTTAATAAACCTGCTTCAGATACTTGGGGTACTTGACCTGTATGCATGAGCATAAAACATCCAGTGCCATAGGTATTTTTTGCCATCCCCTTTTCCCAACAAATCTGACCAAACAAAGCGCATTGCTGGTCGCCACCAATCCCGCATATTGGAATAGCAGCACCAAAGAGTTCCTTGTCTGTTTGGGCCAACTTACCACTAGAATCAGTAACAGTAGGAAGCATAGCGGCCGGGACATCCAGGATTTCCAATAGTTCATCGTCCCATTGTAAAGTCTCCAAATTGAACATCATGGTCCGGGAAGCATTGGAATAGTCTGTGATATGACTTTCACCTTTCGTAAGCTGCCAAACCAACCAGGTATCAATAGTGCCAAAAAGTAATTCACCTGCTTTTGCCCTTTCTCGAAGAGAAGGATTTTCATCCAATATCCATTTAACCTTGGTGCCAGAGAAATATGCATCTACCACTAAGCCCGTTTTGGCCCTTATGATCTTTGCATGACCATCCTTTTTTAAGGCTTCACATATAGCTGCGGTCCTGCGGTCTTGCCATACGATGGCATTATAAACGGGCTTACCGCTTGATTTTTCCCAAACTACAGTGGTTTCTCTTTGATTAGTGATACCGATGGCAGCTACTTGGCTTGGTTGAATTTTATGCTGCTTAAGTACTGCTTTGGTTACTTCCAACTGACTGGACCAGATTTCCATAGGATCATGCTCTACCCAGCCAGATTGAGGGAAGATCTGTTTAAACTCTTTTTGTTCGGCAGCAACGATATCTCCTTTGTGGTTAAACAACAATGCTCTCGAACTTGTAGTCCCCTGGTCTAGTGCGAGTATATATTTTTCCATGTTCCTGTTTGTAAATTTTTAAGGATCTTCGTGTCAACAAAATAAAATAAAATCTTTTTTAGACCTTGGTTGTTACTCAACCATTAAAGATTATTACCAACAAACCCACGACTTTATGCAAACCAGCCAAACTGTTGCAGAAGATAAAAAAGATATTCAGCTTCCTTTTCACTTTCAAAAAATCCCTTGTGTTAGAATTCCGGGCTTAAGTCATAGAGACCTATCCTACATTCAATTGGATCCGGCGCTTGCTACTTTTTACAAATACAAACCGGAAGTTGCTGCTTTTGCTCAGGTAATAGAGGATAAAGCTAAAGATAAAACGAACAGGGAATTGTTGGTTAAAGTATTGAAGGAACAATATCAAAAAGTCGAAAGCAAAGCACTAAGCCAGCAGCAAATAGATGCTTTGTTAGAGCCTAATACATTTACAGTTACAACCGCACACCAACCCAGCCTTTTTACAGGCCCATTATACTACATATACAAGATTGCCTCTACTATTAACCTGGCCAGGCTTTTAAAGGCAACCTATCCGGATTATAATTTTGTTCCGGTCTTTGTGAGTGGTGGAGAGGACCATGATTTTGAGGAAGTAAACCATATCAACCTTTTTGGAAAAAGCCTCAGTTGGGAAAGCGGAGAAAGTGGTTCGGTGGGTAATATGAAAACGGATTCATTACAGCCGGTGCTGGAATCTTTAAAAGAAATACTGGGCTCCAGCAATTTTGCTGATGAAGCTTTTCAAATGATTTATGAGAGCCATACCAAGCATGCCATCTATAGCGATGCCGTATTTGATATGGTAAATCGTCTGTTTGGACATCATGGATTGGTATTTCTCAATATGAATCATCCTGATTTAAAGCGTGCTTTTATACCCATCATGAAGGATGAATTGTTGCATCAAAGCAGTGCTGGTATTATTGAAAAAACAATAGAAAGATTAGAGCAAAAGGGCTTTTCTGCCCAAGCAAATCCCAGGGAAATAAATCTGTTTTACCTCCAGGACCAACACAGGGACCGTATTGTAAAAGAAGGTGATGTTTACAAAGTACTGGATTCAGACTTAAGTTTTACCAGTGCAGAAATGTTAGCGGAGCTGGAAAATCACCCTGAGCGATTCAGCCCAAATGTGGTTTTGCGACCATTGTACCAGGAGACCATTTTGCCCAACCTTGCCTACATCGGCGGTGGAGGAGAAATAGCTTATTGGCTGGAAAGAAAGGAGCAGTTTGAACATTATGATTTGAATTTCCCCATGTTGATAAGAAGGAAGTCAGTTCTTTGGATTGATAAATCCACAGAGAAGAAAATGGAAAAACTGGAATTGAACTTAATGGACCTAATGGATGATACCGATAAAATCATCCGCAAATACGTCAAGGAAGTAACTGATAATGAATTAACGGTACAAGCGGAAAAGGAACAGATCGAAAAGGCATTTGACGGTATTGCAGCAAAAGCAAAAGAAGTCGACCCGGGGCTTGAAAGAGCCATATTGGCTGAAAAAACCCGCCAGCTTAAAACAATAGAACAACTGGAAAGCCGCATCCTACGCACTGAAAAGCAAAAGCACGATACTGCCGTAAATCAAATCAGGGCTATAAAGGATAAATTGTTTCCAAATAACGGATTACAGGAAAGGTATGATAACTTCCTGTTCATCTACTTGAAACACGGTGCTGCAGCACTGGATTATCTGGTTGAAAACCTGGACCCTATGGATAACAGGTTTGTTGTGGTCACTGAATAAGTGCTACTAGCTGATTAATTTTCAGTAAATTCTTCCGGTACCTGCGCCTTATCAAATAGGGAAAGTAAATCTGAGATCCGATTTTTCAATTCCTTTCTGGAAACGATGAAATCGAGGAATCCATGTTCTAATAAGAACTCAGATGTTTGAAATCCTTCGGGCAAATCCTGCTTGATGGTTTCCTTGATTACCCTTGGACCAGCAAATCCTATCAGCGCTTCAGGTTCAGCGAAGTTGATGTCTCCTAACATTGCGAAAGATGCAGTAACACCTCCTGTAGTTGGATCGGTAAGCATAGAAAAGTATGGTATACCTGCTTTAGCCATTAATGAAAGCTTTGCTGAAGTCTTAGCCATTTGCATCAATGAAAAAGCAGACTCCATCATACGCGCACCACCGGTTTTGGAGATAATCATCAAAGGAACACGCTCTTGCAGGCAAATATCAATTGCTCTGGAGATCTTTTCCCCCATTACGGAACCCATCGAACCACCAATAAATCTGAAATCCATTGCACATATCATGAGTGGACGTCGATTCACCTTACCTTTTGCCACACTCATGGCATCGGTAAGTCCAGTTTTACGAGCGGCTTCTTCCAACCTGTCGGGGTAAGATTTCAAATCTTTCCAGGCTAGTATATCTTTTGGAACGATATCGTCAAAATAACGGTCATACTTGCCGTCAAAAACGATATCAAAGTAGTCAACAGAGCCTATCCTTGTATGCAATTCACACTTAGGACAGATATAAAAATTTTCTTTCAGGTCCTTTTGGGTGCTTGTTTCACCACAACGGGTACATTTAAACCACAGACCTTCAGGGGTTTCCCTTTTGTATTTAGTAGCAGTTTGAATTCCTTCTTTAAAACGTTTAAACCATCCCATACTTCAAGTTTTAATGGAAAAAATGCGCCTCAAAAAACCGGCATCCTCAATAAGTTCAAACAAAAGCGGTGTCAAAGGTAAGGCAGGAGGATGGAATTGCCATCAAAGTTGGCAGAAAAAATCTGGGGAAGGATAAATGGGCAGGAAAGAAACGAGGTAAAAATATACGACAAAGGGCCTTTAGACACCAACATTCCACGTGGATGCGATGACCAAAGGCCCTTATAAAATATCGAAGTGGAGAATTGTCTATGCGTCCTGCAATTCTCCTACGGACTTCTTTATTACATTCAATTTTCCGTCGTCACCAAAAAGTTCTTTAGACTTTTTATTGTAAGCCAAAGCAGCTTCTTCCGGCGTATCAAACATACCAAGGTGCATTGATTTTCCATCTTTGGAAATTACTGCACGGAAGCGTTTGTTTTCTTTGTAAACACCGGTATAACCTGTTTTACTGCTTGTTTTGCGTTTACGACTGGCTACCGCTCTTGAACGGTAAAGAATATTTTCCAACCTGCAGTCCAATTTGTTACCATTTTTTGCACCAACCAGATTAGCCTTTTTAGATTTGCTGTCTGCTAAGTACTTTTCGGCAACTAATTTGTGGAGATAAATGGTCTCGGTCTTATAACTTCCGTCCGCTTTTTTCCAGGTTTTTTGAAATACAGCACAACCGCTGGAATGCTTACGAAGATTATTAATGAAGTCCATTTTGGTGAGGTAGGGATCAGAGGTGAGCCATTCGTATACGTTGGCATCCAGGACGACATGGTCGTCCGCGTTCTTAAGTTTAACTTTGTACAACACGCTCTCTTAGATTTTTAGTTATTAAATTTCGCTATCTAATTGTAAATATACTACTCTTACAACTAACCAAACAAATATCAGGCAAAAAATTGTTATAACGCATAATCTTTGTAAAATATAGGGTTTTATATCATTAATTAATGGTTGTATGAAAATACCAACATTTGTAGATTTATTTCAAACACAGGGTAAATGAAGCAGGAGGATTTTATGCTAAGATGCTTTGAAATAGCATTGTTAGGAATTGGACATACCTCTCCAAATCCAATGGTAGGAGCTTGCCTCGTGTATGAAAACCGAATTATAGGAGAAGGCTATCATGAAAAACACGGTGGTCCTCATGCAGAAGTAAATGCGATAAATAGTGTCCTGGAAGAAGACAGGCATTTAATTCCGCAGAGCACGTTATATGTATCGCTGGAACCTTGCTGTGTGTATGGCAGAACTCCGCCCTGCACCAATCTAATCCTAGCAAATAAGATCCCTAAAGTGGTAGTTTCGACACTTGACCTTAGTCCGGAGGTAGCAGGAAACGGGATAAAGATATTGCGTGAACATGGCGTGGATGTTACTACGGGCATCCTGGAAGATATGGGTAAGGTAATTGCTGCCTCCAGACATGCCATCGTGACCCTGGACAGGCCCTACATCATTTTAAAATATGCTCAATCCGCGAATGGCAAAATAGGGCATCCTGACAAACAGGTATGGTTTACCAATTCCATTTCAAAAATATTGGTCCACAAATGGCGGTCAGAATCGGATGGCATCCTGGTAGGAGCCAATACTGTAGCAATCGATAATCCCGCTTTAACAACCAGGGAATATTTCGGGAAATCTCCGATTAGGGTTATTCTTGATAAAAAGGGTAACCTACCCTCGGAAAGTGAAGTATTTAATGATGCTGCTTCAACCATACACGTTGTTTCAAATGGAAAGACAACAAAAACAACCCCTAAGAATGGTAAGACTATTAACATGGATGATAACGCTCCGGGCTTTCTGGACCAATTGATGAGCAGGCTGGTAGAAGAAAAAATAGGCCTGCTCCTGGTAGAAGGCGGTGCAAAAACCATTCAACGATTTTTAACAGCGGACCTTTGGGATGAGGCGAGAATTTTCACAACAGAGGTCATACTTCCTGATGGAATAGATGCTCCAAAAATGGAAAAAGCACCGGAGAAAACTTTCCAAATTCTTAAAGACAAATTGGAATATTACTTCAACCGTTAAACTTAGTTTAAACCAATTTTTCAAAAGCGACTTTTGCTGGACTTTCCTGTTTATAGGATATTCAAACAGTCTAAATAGTCAACCATGCGATTTTTCACCCTCCTGCTTTTAGGCATTTTATTCTTGAAGCCTGCGGCCCACAGTCAGACAACATCCGACACAAAAATCCAATGGCTGACATTGGAGGAAGCTACCGCTAAATCAAAAGTAGAGAAGCGAAAGATCCTGATGTTTTTATATACGGACTGGTGCAAGTGGTGTAAAAAGATGGAGAGTACTACCCTATCCGATGAGAAAATTGTTGCCTATATCAATCAAAATTTCTACCCCGTAAAATTCAATGCTGAATCAAAGGAGAAAATTAATTTTCAGGATAAGGTTTACAGCTTTCAAAGTCTGAAACCCAATGGCGTACATGGATTTGCAGTAGAAGTTATGAATGGCCGCGTAAGTTTTCCAACCATCACATTCTTTGATGAAAACTGGGAACTAATTCAATCTATCCCTAACTACCAGGAAAGAGATAAATTTGAAAAGGTCATCACCTATTTTGGTGGAAACTTCCACAAGAAAATCCCCTGGTCAACCTACGAGCATTATTATACCACGACAGGAGGGAAATAATCCTACCAGAGCCAGCCGCTTTTTTTAGTACTCTTACGTCCAGTGGTCTTAACGCCAAGAATACCCAATAAACCTCTTGAAAGTTCTCTGGCAACGGTCCTACCTACCTGACGGGTAACGGTACTATCCAACACCTGCTCGACGATGGATTTTTCCTTGCGAGTAGATTTTCGGGCGCTCGTTTTTTGCTCTTGCATTTTTTCTTTGTGCTCCTCTTCTGCAGCATCTTCAATTTTGGCATTTAGCAACTCAAGTGCACTTTCCCGGTCTATTACCTCATTGTATTTTTTAGCGATCTTCGATCGTTGGAAGAAGTAATTGATTTCCTCCTCTGTCAAAACATCCATCCTGGATTGTGGAGCTCTCAATAAGGTATGCACCAATGGCGTTGGGATACCCTTTTCATTCAACACAGTAACCAGCGCTTCACCAATACCAAGTTCGGTCAAAACCTGATCTACTTTATAATACTCTGTTAGTGGATAATTTTCAGCGGTCAGTTTGATGGCCTTTCTGTCTTTGGCTGTAAAGGCACGCAAGGCATGTTGCACCTTCATACCCAATTGAGACAGTACTTCATCAGGAACATCTGTCGGATTCTGGGTTACGAAAAACAAGCCTACTCCTTTGGAACGGATTAGTTTTACGATTGCTTCTATCTGGTCCAAAAGTGCTTTGGATGCTTCTTCGAAAACAAGGTGTGCTTCATCAATAAAAATCACGAGTTTAGGTTGCTCCAAGTCTCCTTCTTCAGGGAAGGTCGAATATACTTCGGCCAATAATTGCAACATAAAGGTAGAAAACAGCTTTGGCCTGTCCTGAATATCAGTTAGGCGCACGATGGATACAATCCCTTTACCATTTTCATCCACTCTACACAAATCGTCAACGTCAAAAGAGCGTTCGCCAAAAAACTTATCGGCGCCCTGCTGTTCCAACTCAACAATCTTACGCAGGATAGCGCCTGTGGAAGCAGAAGAAACCCTGCCATAACTTTCTTCAAACTCGTCTTTCCCCTGGTCCTGGATGTACTGCAGTACCTTCTTGAAATCATTTAAATCCAGGAGTGGCAAATGATTGTCATCACAATATTTAAAGATGACTGCTACTACGCCGGATTGGGTATCATTCAGTTCCATCATTTTAGAAAAAAGAACGGGACCAAATTCACTTACCGTTGCTCTTAGTCTGGCACCTTTTTCCTCGGAAAGCGACAAAAATTCGATAGGACTGCCGCCTGCCTGGAAGGGTAAACCGATTTTTGCATGGCGTTCATCAATTTTCGGATGACCAGCACTTGGTACTGCGATTCCGGACAGGTCACCTTTTACGTCCATCATCAAAACCGGCACACCACAGCCTGACAATTGTTCAGCGATGATCTGAAGAGTCTTTGTCTTTCCACTACCGGTTGCTCCGGCTATCAATCCGTGTCGGTTCATCGTTTTGAGCGGAACTCTAACAAATGTATTGGTGATACATTCCTGGTTGAGCATGGCACCACCCAACACAAAGCTTTTTCCCTTGAAGGTGTACCCGGTATTAATGGTGTCGACAAATTTTTCGGTATTGGACATAGTTTATTGATTGTGCTTACAATTTGAATTTAGAGGCTGAAATATAGGGAAAAGGTAAAAAACAGGGTAAAAATAATAGCAAAATAGCTGCAAAATTGAATATAACAGAAACGCAAAAAGGGTTTCTCCTTGACGAAGAAACCCTTTCGGTATATTTATAAGAAACCTTACTTCTGGTTATTCATAAACTCCTGCACCTTATCTTTGTGAATCATCACTTCTTTGTAGGAGTATTTACCAGTTTTAGGATCTTTAATGCTCTGAACGATTTTCACGAAGTCACGACCTGAACCTGCATTTGCAGCACGTTGTGCAACCCTCGCGTTCTTTGATACTTTTGCCATGGCGGAAAGAATTTAAATTTGTTATTACTTGATTTCCCGGTGTACGGTTACTTTCTTAAGGATTGGATTATATTTTTTCAATTCCAATCTTTCAGGGGTATTCTTACGGTTCTTCTCGGTTACGTAACGAGAAGTTCCAGGCATACCGCTTGTTTTGTGCTCGGTACATTCAAGAATTACCTGAATTCTATTGCCTTTGCTCTTCTTGGCCATTTTATAATACGTTTAAAGTAGATTAAAATTTAATTCCAGTTTCTTGTCCTTTCTTTTCAAGCTTTCTAACGTAAGCATACAAGCCATGCTTGTTGATATTACGGATAGCTTTTGCAGAAACCTTAAGTGTTACCCACTCACCGGTTTCAGGTACAAAGAATTTCTTCTTTTGAAGATTTGGAATGAATCTGCGCTTCGTTTTTCTGTTTGAGTGTGAAACACTGTTTCCAGAAATCGGACGCTTTCCCGTCAACTGACAAACTCTAGACATCGTAAGTTAATTTTAATTGTAGTGATCCGGGGAGGAGTCGAACCCCCAACCTTCTGATCCGTAGTCAGACGCTCTATCCAATTGAGCTACCGGACCTGTTTTATATAACACATAGTATACAGGGCTTTTTCAAAAAGCGGTGCAAAGATACACCTTCATTGGATATATCAAAAGTTTTTTCAAAATAATATTTGGTAATTTTTAATAAACTATTTTTTGAATACGGGGACCGTAGTAGCCTCCTCTCCCTGAATCAATGTAACATAGTATGTACCACTTGCCCAAGGCCCCAATTCAACCGTAAAAACCTTCTCTTCAAAGGAGTCCAACACCGCAGTTCCTTCCAACATCAATTGACCTAATGGATTAGTTATCCGTATGCTAAATTCACCACTCTTTTCACTGGCAAACTTTATCGTCA